>PHBS01000036.1 GCA_002841995.1 Chloroflexi bacterium HGW-Chloroflexi-8 | reverse complement strand
ATGGCGAAGGAGAAATTTGATCGCAGTAAACCACATTTGAATGTGGGAACGATGGGACATATTGACCATGGCAAGACGACGCTAACGGCGGCGATCACCAAAGTGAGTCAATTAATGGGATATGGGGAATACCGAGCGTATGACTCAATCGACAATGCGCCAGAAGAAAAAGCGCGCGGGATCACGATCAACATTGCACATGTTGAGTACCAGACAGCCAAACGGCACTATGCGCACGTGGACATGCCAGGTCACCGCGACTACATCAAGAATATGATCACCGGCGCAGCGCAGGTAGATGGCGCCATATTGGTGGTAGCAGCGCCAGATGGACCGATGCCGCAGACCCGTGAGCACGTGTTATTAGCGCGCCAGGTGGAAGTACCCAGCATCGTGGTGTATTTGAACAAGACCGACCAAATGGATGATCCGGAATTAATCGAACTGGTAGAACTCGAATTACGAGAAATGTTAACCGAGTACAAATACCCGGGCGATGATACCCCAATCGTCAAAGGCTCAGCTTTGAAAGCCTTGGAATCGACCTCAAAAGATCCAATGGCACCGGAATATGCAAGCATCCGCGAGTTATTAGATGTAGTAGACAGCTATATTCCACAACCAGAACGCGCAATGGACAAACCGTTCATGATGCCAGTCGAAGACGTATTCTCGATCAAAGGACGCGGCACAGTCGTGACCGGACGTGTGGATCGAGGAATGATCAAAGTAGGCGATCCGGTAGAGATCGTAGGATTGCGCGAAAAGAGCATGGACTCAGTTTGCACGGGTGTTGAAATGTTCCACAAGTTGTTGGATCAGGGAATGGCCGGAGACAATCTGGGCTTACTATTACGCGGAATCAATCGCGAAGATGTAGAGCGCGGGATGGTCGTAGCCAAACCGAAAAGCATCACCCCCCACACCAAATTCATGGCAGAAGTGTACGTGTTGAGACGCGATGAAGGTGGCAGACACAAACCATTCTTCCCTGGATATCGACCCCAATTCTACATCCGCACAATGGATGTAACAGGCTCGATCACCCTACCAGAAGGTGTCGAGATGGTCATGCCCGGTGACAATGTCAACATGATGGTAGAATTGATAGTTCCGGTAGCATTGGAACAGGGTTCTAAGTTCGCCATCCGCGAGGGCGGTCTGACCGTCGGCGCTGGTGTTATAACCAAGATTTTAGAGTAAATTCAAATAAAGGAGAATGGCGCGACCTGTTGGTAACAACGATTGCGCCTCTTGAAAAAAGATGGCCTCAAAGAAAGATGTCCGACCCGTTATCACCTTCGCGTGTGGCGAATGCAAAGAACGTAATTACACATCACAGAAAAATCGTCGCAATGACCCAGGTCGAATGGAATTAAAAAAATATTGTCCGCGTTGTCGCAAGCATACTCAGCACCGCGAAACGAAGTAATCTCAATGACAATTGGGTGTTAATTATGAGATATCATCATTAACACCCAGCGGTCAGCTCAGGCGAGTAGCTCAATTGGCAGAGCACCGGTCTCCAAAACCGGGGGTTGTGGGTTCAACTCCTGCCTCGCCTGCCTGAAGATCCAGACAGCGCCGTCCTGAGAGGCGGCGTTTTGGGTGTAAAAAAGGAGAGAAAATTGGCAGAAAAATTATCAAAGCCGAAAAGCATTGTCAAATCAAAAGATCTCGAGAAAACAAATGTCCCTGAAAAATCAAAGGGAATTGAGAATTCAAAAGGTCTGGAGAAAACTAAAAAGGTTGAAAAAGCTGTGACGAATGCAACCAAAAAGAAGCCTAATCGCATTGCTCGATTTTGGCGTTCTACGATTGGCGAATTACGCAAAGTAAGCTGGCCAACCACTCAAGAAGCCTGGCGTTTAACAAAAGTTGTTTTGATGGTCGTGTTGGCGATGGCTTTGTTATTAGGTCTGCTTGATTTTGTATTCTCACGTGCAATCGCTGCATTTGTATCAATTTAAGCGACATTTGCTCTGGTAAGGAAAACAAATGGCAAAGAAAATCAAACAACAGGCGACACCGGAAGATGATGAATTAAAAAGCAACTTCATCGATGAAGCTGAAGAGAAAATCGAAAAACTGGACCAAACCGAAAAACCGCTGACAGATGAAGAAAAAGAATTACAAGCGGAATTAAGGGATGGCGAAGCACATTGGTATGTTATACACTGCTATTCGGGTTATGAAAATAAAGTGCGTCATAATCTTGAGCAACGTATTGAATCAATGGGCATGAAGAATATGATTTTTGACGTTGTTATTCCTACCCAGGAAGAAATTGAAGTCAAAGATGGCAAGAGACGGACTGTTGAACGACATGTTTTCCCGGGGTATGTACTCGTAAACATGATTCTGACAGAAGAATCCTGGTACGTTGTTCGTAATACTCCTGGAGTAACTGGATTTGTGGGTATGGGAAATGAACCAACCCCATTGCGAACAGATGAAGTATCACAAATTTTGCGACGCATGGAGGCAGAAGCTCCTCATGTTAAAGTTTCGTTCAAGGTGGGTGAGCGAGTTCGAATTGTTGATGGACCGTTCAACGATTTCCGGGGGACTGTCTCAGAAATTGACGTGGAGCGTACGAAGGTGCGCGTCATGGTAAATTTCTTTGGGCGCGAGACCCCGGTGGAGTTGGACTTTTTACAGGTCGAAAAATCGTAAAACTGGCACCGAACTCGGTGTCTGAATTTAGTGGGAGGATGAAAACATCCGCCAAAACCACAAAGGAGTTAATCAGTGGCAAAAAAGTTTAAAGCAATCGTTAAATTAGTTTTGACAGGTGGAAAAGCAAATCCTGCACCGCCTGTCGGTCCAGCGTTGGCAGCGCATGGTGTCAATATTATGGCATTCTGCAAAGAATACAACGCCCGTACACAAAACAAAACGGGTGAAGTAATTCCTGCGGAAATCTCCGTATATACGGATGGTTCGTTCACTTTTGTCTTGAAATCACCCCCTACTGCCGTTCTCATTCGAAAAGCGGCTGGCGTTCCAAAAGGATCTGCTGTTCCAAATCGTGAGAAGGTTGGAAAGATTACTCGTGATCAGGTACGTGAAATTGCTGAAGTGAAGTTCAAAGATATGAACGCTGTCGAAATAGAGGATGCGATCGCTCAAGTTATTGGCACAGCCAAAAACATGGGTATTACGATCGTTGACTAAAGTTTAGTGGGAGGGTAACAGAGTTACCCGTTGACCACAGAGGAGTAAAAATGGCAAAAGTAGGAAAACAATTCAAAGCGGCTTACGAAAAGGTTGACCGCACAAGAACTTACGACCCTCGTGAAGCATTGGCGTTGGCAAAGGAATTGTCCTTCACCAAATTTGATGGTACTGTTGAAGTGCATCTCCGCACAGGTTTAGATCCCCGTCAGGCAGATCAACAAGTAAGAGATGTTGTTGTGCTTCCACATGGTCTTGGAAAAACCGTTCGCGTATTGGTTTTTGCACAGGGTGAAGGTGCTCAATTAGCCCGCGATGGCGGTGCTGACTATGTCGCAGATGATGATGAGTGGATCAAGAAAATTCAAGATGGTTTCACTGATTTTGATGTTGCGATCGCTACTCCTGATATGATGGGAAAAGCTGGTCGATTAGGACGTGTTCTCGGTCCTCGTGGTCTCATGCCAAACCCCAAAGCAGGCACCGTAGTTCCCGCGGAAGATTTACCCAGAGTCATCCAGGAATCGAAAGCCGGTCGTGTCGAGTTTCGGTTGGATAAAACTGCCAACATACATTCACCAATTGGGAAAGTTTCCTTTGATTTGGATAAATTGTATGAGAACCTGGTTGCTTTAATGGACGGCGTGCGCAAAGCGAAACCATCCGGAGCAAAAGGTAATTACATTAGAAGAATTACAATTTCAACAACGATGGGACCTGGCATAAAGATTGATCCATTAACAAGCCAGAATCTAAAAGTAGCTGAGTAAGTAGCACGTTTAAATCATGAAAAACGCTATGGTATAATATAGCGAGCACCGTTGATAGCAGGAGTCTGGAGACAGACTTAATCATTCCCGCTGAGGTGAAGACTGAACGATTGAGAGCAGACATCTGCTTAATATGAATTGTATGAGTCTTTGCCTTGGTAAGAATGGCAAAGACTCTTTATTTTAATCAGGAAGGAGGTGATAGTCATTGGCTTTCACCAAAAAGCATAAGAATGTAATGATCGCTCAATATGAGCAATGGACACAGAAAAGTCAGGCTGTTTTCTTTGTTACTTATCAGAAAATGACCATGAAAGAAATTGATGCTCTGCGTACTAAAGTTCGTGAGACAGGCAGTGAGATCCATGTGGTTAAGAATACTTTGTTAACCAAAGTATACCAATCCGCTGGAATTAAAGAACCAAAAGGGTTAGAGGGAACAACTTTGGCCGCTTTTGCATACGCTGATCCGCCTTCACTCGCGAAAGTTCTCAAGGAAACATTCAAAAAATCCGAAATATTCGAGATTAAAGGTGGTTACTTAGGGAACACATCGCTTACTAAAGCTCAAGTTGATGCATTAGCTGAATTACCACCATTGCCAGTTTTGCGAGCTACGTTGTTGGGTACCATTTTGGCTCCCGCAAGCAAGTTGGTTCGCACAATTGCAGAGCCCGCTCGTGGTTTGGCAGGTGTGGTAAAGGCTTATTCCGAAAAAGCGACTGCTGCCGGATAAGTATGTTGGCATATCCATCCGGTGCGTTTGTATCGGAAAATACTTTTACAAATAAAAATTAAATAACACTTTAGGAGTGAAATAAAATGGCTGATTTAGCTAAAATCGTTGAAATGTTAAGCGAGCTTACCGTATTGGAAGCTGCTGATCTCGTAAAAGCCCTCGAAACAAAATGGGGTGTCTCCGCTGCTGCACCTGTGGCTGCTGTTGCAGTTGCTGGCCCCGCTGCTGCTGTTGAAGAAGTAGAAGAGCAAACCGAATTCGATGTTGTTCTCAAGAATGCTGGTCCCAAGAAAATTGAAACCATCAAAGTAATTCGTCAATTAACAAGCCTTGGTCTCGTCGAAGCAAAGAATATGGCTGAAACTGCGGATTCCAAAGTTTTAACCGCTGTTTCTAAAGAAGCAGCC
Source organism: Chloroflexi bacterium HGW-Chloroflexi-8 (assembly GCA_002841995.1). Classification (GTDB taxonomy): domain Bacteria; phylum Chloroflexota; class Anaerolineae; order Anaerolineales; family Anaerolineaceae; genus UBA6170. The sequence continues at coordinate 21,735 of PHBS01000036.1, read as the reverse complement.
GAAGAAGCAAAGAAGAAACTCGTAGAAGCTGGCGCTGAAGTCGTTGTAGCTTAGTTATTGATCTATAAAAACAAAACCCTAAAGGTATTCATTACTTTTAGGGTTTTTATTTTAACGGAGGGTGTAACTACCAGGGGGTCAGATTATTAATGAATCGTGCCTTTATATTGTCGAATGACCATAACAACTTTACCCATAATTCGTAAAGCTTTTGGATTCTCGACGAAGATTGGATCCATTGTTGGGTTTGCAGGTTGTAATCGAATGCGATTGTTTTCTTTGTAAAAATATTTTAATGTGGTTTCGTCCTTATCATCCAGCCAAACGGCAACCATTTCTCCATTTGTAGCTTGTTGAGCAGGTCGCATAATGATGATGTCTCCATCATTAACCATCGCATCAACCATTGAATCTCCCTGAACCTCCAGGGCGAATAATTCATTTAAATTTTCACGGACAGGTAAAAGACTGCGGGCAATTTCTATTCCACTTTCTGAATCATAATAGTTAAAGTCAGATGGTGGCATAGGAATTGGGGTACTGGCAACAATACGACCGCGCATTGGAATGGAAACGAGGTTGTCCACTGCGACATTAACCGCCTGAACAACTGCATTAATCTTGCTTCCGATTAATTTGGATGGTGAATGGACAGGTTCGAGAACGCGAATACTGCGTGAAATACGTCCTTCACGGGAGATATACCCTCTTAATTCCAATTGGTTGAGGTAATAATCCACCAGAGAAGTTGATTTGACGTCGATTGCGTCACCTATTTCACGAATAGAAGGGGAATAGCCATATTCCTCTATGAATTCAGTTAAATACTCCATAATTTTACGATGCCGCTCGCTTAACCCTTCTTTTTTCCTGGCCATGGTTTTTACACTCCTTATTAATCGAATAAATATTCTATATTCATACTATACACGAACAAGTGTTCTGTGTCAAGTATTAATCTCAGACGAAAAGCAGAGTCGGATTGGGGTTGGAGGGATGGAAAAAATTTTAATAAGATAAATATATTAATTTTGAGATCCGGAGTCAGGTTTCAAAAATAAAAAAATCCTATGAGTCAAAACGCTAATTACAATTCTTTACTTGATTTGAATCAGGCAAGAAAAATTTTATACGCTCGTTAGTTGCTTTTGGTAATTAATGATCAGCTTATTTTTTATTTTCTAATTATTAAAATCCTCGGCGAAATGGCAGGCTACCAAATGGTCTGGCTTAATCACTCTTAATTGTGGTTCTTCAATCGAACAACGCTCTTTCGCATAAGGACATCTCGGGTGGAAACGGCAACCGGATGGCGGGTTTAATGGGCTGGGTACATCACCCTCTAAAATCACCCTTTCTCTTCGAATTCTGGGGTTTGGTATCGGAATTGCAGACATGAGTGCCCGCGTATAAGGGTGGAGCGGATACTTGAACAGCTCAATGCTTTTAGTTTGTTCCACCATTTTTCCAAGATACATAACTGCGACACGATCTGAAATATGTTCGACAACAGCCAGGTTGTGGGCTACAAATAAATAGGTTAACCCAAATTCATGCTGCAAATCCTTAAGAATATTCAAAACTTGTGCTTGGATGGAAACATCCAGGGCAGAGACAGGCTCGTCTAGAACAATAAATTTTGGATTCATTACCAGGGCACGGGCAATGCCGATACGTTGACGTTGCCCTCCAGAGAATTCGTGAGGATAGCGGGTGGCATGGTAATCCTCCAGGCCAACATTCTTAAGTGCATTTAAGACCATTTCATATCGTTCCTGGTTATTTCCTATGCCATGGATCTTTAATCCTTCTGCAATTGAATCACCAACGGGTAAACGAGGGTCCAAAGATGAGTAGGGATCTTGAAAAACAATTTGAAGATTACGACGCATTTCTTTAAAGCCTTTTCGATCCAGCCCAAAGATGTCCACGTCATTGTAAATAACTGACCCCTTAGTAGGAGGTATTAATCCCAGCATGGTATGACCTACGGTCGTCTTTCCGCAACCGGATTCTCCCACCAAACCAAGTGTTTCACCCTTGCGGATATTAAAGCTAACATCATCCACTGCTTTTACTTGAGCAATTTCTCTTTTAAAGACCCCTCCATAGACAGGGTAATATTTAACAAGGTTTCTTACTTCGATCAAATTCTGTGAGTCTGGTTTTTGGTTTTCCATGATTCTCTTTTCTTACCTGTACATTAATAGCGTATGGGGGCTTTGTGATTTTCAAAATCCTGATATAACCAGCAACGGACAGCATGTGATTTTTCTATTTTTATCAAATCCGGATTTCTTTCATTGCATATCTGCAAATCATATTTCTCCCGAGCTGTACAGCGCGAAGCAAATCGACAGCACTCTGGTAAATCGACCAAATTGGGTACATTGCCAGGTATGGTCGAAAGACTGGATTTCACATCCCCTAAAACAGGTACTGAAGCAATCAGACCTACTGTATAGGGGTGGAGAGGGTTTTCAAAAATTGTAATTACATCTGTTTCTTCAACGATTTGACCGGCATACATGACCGCAACGCGATCTGCCATTTCCGCTATGACACCCAGGTCATGCGTAATAAGTATTACTGCAGTATTTATTTTTGTACGCAAACCACGCATAAGATCAAGAATTTGAGCTTGAATGGTCACATCTAAAGCAGTGGTCGGTTCATCGGCAATTAGAATCTGCGGATTAAGAGCCAATGCCATGGCAATCATTACTCGCTGAGCCTGGCCTCCAGACATTTCATGCGGATAGGATTTTGCTTTTTTTTGCGCATCAGGAATCCCAACCAAAGTTAATAATTCCACCGCGCGATCCCAGGCTGCTTTTTTATCCAGATTACTGTGAATGCGAATGACTTCAACAATTTGATCACCAATATTGAATACTGGATTCAGACTGGATTGTGGTTGCTGGAAAATCATTGAAATATGATTTCCACGTACTTCTTGCATGGCTTCATCGTTCAATTTGAGTAAATCGCGGTTTTCAAAAAAGATCTCACCAGCAACGATTTTTCCTGGAGTATCCACCAGTCGCATGACCGAAAAAGAAGTTACACTCTTGCCACAACCGGATTCTCCGACCAAACCGAGAACTTCGCCGGCTTTAAGTGTCAAATCCACACCATCAACAGCCTTAACAACGCCATCATCTGTGAAAAAATATGTTTTTAATCCTTTGATATGGAGAAGAGGTGTTTGATTTTCTTGAATCATGATAATTTCTCCATTCCTTAATTAGCTTGTCCCAGGCGAGGATCGATGGCATCACGCAGACCGTCACCCAGCAGATTAAAAGCCAGGACGGTTAACATAATTGCGATACCAGGAAAGAAGACCAGATGTGGTGCAGTAAAGACCTGGTTTCTTTCGCTTCCGAGCATCGTACCCCATTCCGACATCGGTGGTTGTGCTCCTAATCCCAGGAAAGATAAAGCAGCAGCATCCAAAATCGCGGTACCTATTCCGAGTGTACCCGTCACGATTAAAGGCGGGATGGCATTTGGGAGAACCCGACTGATCAGAATATGGAGCGGACTTCCACCCAATGCCCGGGATGCAGCGACATAAGGCATTTCTTTAATGGATAAAACACTCGCGCGAACCACGCGCGCATAAACTGGAATCGTAACAATTGCAATAGCAAGTAAGGCATTTTGAAGTCCCGGGCCGAGCACTGACACAATTGTAATTGCCAGCAATAAGGATGGAAAGGCCATCAGGACATCCAGAATTCGCATGATAATGTTGTCGATTGCCCCACCCGCATAACCGGAAATTGCGCCTAAGATTGTTCCAATAATAATAGCAAAACTGATGGTGGTAAATCCAATCATCAGCGAAATTCTTGAACCAAAGACAACACGGCTAAATTGATCTCGGACGTTCCCGTCAATACCCATGATATGTTGAGCTTGGTCTTTTGGGCAGCCGAGCAAATGTATACATGGATCTGACCGTTTCTTAACCCCATCTTCAAGTCCGATTAAGACCTGCTCGGGATCGTAAGGAGCGATCACGTTCGCAAAAACTGCAACAAGGATTAAGAATCCGAGAATCACCATACCAACTCTGGCGGAACTTTGGCGGGAAATGCGTCGCAAAGTGAGACGCCAAAGGCTATTGGAGCGGTAATCTTTGTGTTTGTCGGTTGAAAGTGTTACTGGTGCCATAGGGCTACTCCAATCGAATGCGAGGATCAATGAAAACGTAGGAAAGATCAACGACCAGGTTTATAAAAACGTAACCCATTGCAATAACAACCGTAAAAGCCTGGATAATTGGATAATCACGGGCTGTGATCGCTTCAAATAGAATCCGTCCAACTCCAGCCAGGCCAAATATTGATTCGGTAAGGACAGCACCCGCAAAAATGGTGCCAACCTGCAAACCGATAATGGTGATAATCGGCAGTAATGCATTACGAAATGCATGTTTAAGGATGACCGTATTCTTTCTTAACCCCTTTGCACGTGCTGTGCGTATATAATCCTGTTTCATCACTTCCAGCATACTGGATCTTGTCATACGGGCAATGATTGCCAGGGGTATGGTACTCAAAGCCACGGAAGGTAGGATCAAATGCTTAATAGCATCCACCAGGATTTTCCAATCACCAGTGATGAGTGAGTTAAAAATATATATATTGGCAAAAAATTCTACCAAATGATAACGAATTGTTTCTTTTGCTATCGTCCATCCCCAAACTTCATAGAATGGTATGGACACCAGCCCGGCAGTCAAGCGACCGGTTGGTGGTAGCCAAAAAGGTGTATCTTTTAAAACCAGTGCAAAAATGTAGGCTAACATTAATCCTAGCCAGTAAACAGGCATGGAAACCCCAATATTTGCTCCGATCATATTGATTACATCAATAAAGGAATTGCGTTTAACAGCAGATAAAACACCAGCTGGAATACCAATCAAAATCGCGATAAATAAAGCAATTGTCCCAAGTTCGATTGTCATTGGCAGTCGCTCGATCAGGATGATTGTAACAGGTCGGCTAAAGCGAATTGAATTTCCGAAATCGCCCTTCAGGATATTGCTCATATAAATGAAAAATTGCGTGGTGATGGGTTTATTAAAACCATAGCGTTCATTGAAGCGCTCGCATACTTCAACAGTAGCCTTTTCCCCCAACATGGCTTTACACGGTTCTCCCGGGATCATACGAGCTAATGCAAAGGTGACTATTAATATACCCAGTAGTACCGGAATAGCCATTAATAAACGACGAATAGTGTACTGTATCATGAGCTACTCTTTCGGAAGGGAAAAAATATCGGGGCGGACGCGATGATCCGTGCCGCCCCGATTCGTTGATGGTGTTAAGACTTATTCAGCGTTTAGCAAATTGCCAAATAAGTAAGTGAAATATTCAAACGCACCTGTATTGCCGATATGCAACGGGTTAGCAGCATCCCAGGCGACCACCCAGGATTGGACGACATCATTCGCATCCAGTGTAGAGCCATCGTGGAATTTGACACCAGATTGAAGGTGGCATGTCCAGACAGTTAGATCATCGTTTGGATCACAAGATGTGGCTAAACCGGGTTCAACAACAGTTCCGCCAACTTGGTAGGAAAGAAGAGATTCCAGAATCTGCTCGCAGGGACGCAGTGATTCGCCATCGGTCTCATCATTGCAGTACAATGAGATCGGTTCAGCATTTTGCATCCAAACCAATGTGTCACGTCCTGCAGGATCCATAACAGCCATGTATTCGTTGCCAAGTGGGCTGGCATGTGCACCAGTGACTTCAGCTTTGAAGGCGGTCGCAGAACCACCATGGGCAATGGGGACCATCGGAACTAACTCTTTGATGGCATTGTTAGCTTCGACATACAGTGGTGTAGCTACAGCTGGGTCGGCAATTTGGGCCGCTTCAGCTAATTTTTCATAAACTTCAGGGAAAGGATTGCCAAATTGTGGGTTGGAAGCGGTGAAGTGATAATCCAGGAAGTTGGTAATATGCGGGTAATCGGCATTCCAACCTAACAGGTAGAGACCGTCCAGACGGCCAGCGGAGGATTCTTCAATGAATGCACCGGATTCCATTACAACGATTTCGGCGTTGATGCCAAGGTCTTTTAATTGGGCCTGGATATCAGTGGCAACCAGACTTGGCTCAGGGAGATAGGAGCGGAAAACATCACGGAAATAAATCTTGGTATCAAATCCATCCGGGAATCCAGCTTCTGTTAAAAGTGCTTTGGCTGCTTCAAGATCATAATCGTACCAGGCATCTCCTGTACAACCATTGGGAACGGCACAAGGGGTGAAGTGACTGGCAACTTCTGATCCTTCCGGATAGAAATTGTCAACCAAACGTTGGCGATCAAGACCCATGGCAATTGCCTGGCGGACTTTGACATTATCAAACGGCGGAAAGGTATTGGTCATAGCAACATAGAATATGTTGAGGGCTTCACGATCATAAAGTTTTAGATTGGGATCAGCCTTAATGACTTCAAAATCATCCGGTGAAGGATTATCAATTCCATCAACGGTGCCGGATTGAAGCTCTAACAATCGTGCAGCACCTTCTCCACTCCAACGGAAGACGACAGTGTCGGTGATAGCCGGGTCACCCCAATAATCAGCAAATTTCTTCAAAACGATGCTATCGCCACGATTCCATGATTCCAAATAATATGGACCTGTACCAACGGGTTTTTCCAGTATTTCGCGGGAAACCATCGCGGTCTCAATCCATTCCTTCGGTTGAATGGCGAAAGCAGAGAAAGCTGCTTTGGATGGGAACGCCGGATCGGGTACGCACATGGTGAATTGTACGGTTAATTCATCAACGGCGGCGATTTCTTTAATTAAACCACCATAGTCACAATCCGGTGCGGTTTGAACCATACCTTCGAAAGCAGGCATAGGTTCGACAGGAACAGCTGTTGGCTCAGCGGGCACTGCAGTTGGCTCAACGGGAACAGCGGTTGGTTGTACTTCAACCGGTGCCGCAGTCGGTGCTGCAGGTGTACAAGCAGCAACAGCCATACTAACCAGAACTAAAAATATTACGGCGCTTAAAAGCGATCTTGATTTCATCTTCTTCCTCCTAAGTGATTAACTTTTCCTTTGACATGAACATGCTGTATTCGTACTAAAGTTTTATTTTGGGTCTACCTCCTGGATATGACATTTATACGATAATTCAAGCTTAATTTAACAATTATATATGACGTTTGTCAATGAGGCAATAGGACTTTCTTCAACCTGTGTACAATTAAATGTCCACAAGTTTGCTACTAACTTTGACATTTGCTACAATATTTAATGAAATCTGTGGATTTGGAGGATATATATCATGGCAAATGATCCTGGAATTGGATATCAAGTAGTAGCTTCTGTAGTAGGTGTTAAAGGTTTTTGTAGCGCGGGTCATCAGGATGGCGAGGCTTTCCCAATTAGTTGTTACAACACGGGCGGCTTATGTGGTTTCTTTTATCATGCCATTTTCCCGGATTTAGAGACTTTTCAATTTGGGGGTAATCTACCTTGGTGGGAAGGTGATACATTGGAGGTTCAATGTCCAGACCCTGTCAATCTGGTCACAATCCGTTTGGAGCGATCAAAAAGCCAATAAGATGCAATATTAAGTCTTAATATTTTTTAAGGTTATTCTTTCTTTATTCTTTCTTTAGCTTGACAGGCTACCATCATCCTTTTATAATCTTTTCTATATACTCCCCCCGAGTATATAGAAATTGATTGAGGTGATTGAATGCCATTATATGAGTATATTTGTAATGATTGTGGTCAGCCATTTGAAAAAATGATGCGTTTTAGTGAAACCAATCAAATACCCATCTGTCCTACTTGTTCAGGTTCCAATACCAAAAAAAAATTATCCTTATTTGCCAGTTCAGGAAATGCTGTCAACACTACTTCCAATAGTAGTTGCAGCAGCAATCCATCCAGCCGTTTTCGCTGAGGATAATCGGTTGCTTGCCTGCGTGTCAGGCAGAAAAGAGATGAGAAAATGAAAATCAATGATGACGAGTTGAAAGAAAAATTGGTTCATCGATTAAAAAGAATTGAAGGTCAGGTACGTGGCGTTCAAAGTATGGTTGACGATGGCCGGCAATGTCGGGAAATTCTGCAACAATTGACAGCTATTCGTTCAGCAGTGATGAGTGTCAGCACCATTGTTCTGGAAAATTATATGTCGGATTGCATACTTAATCTGGATGACAAAAATACCCAGGAACGTCAGGAACTGATGGATGATATGATCCAATTAATCAGCAAATCAGCTTAAATAGAGGATAAAATTGGCAAATACTAAAATCAAATGGCTACCAGGTGGATTAACATTTATCGGTACGGATTCCACAAAACATTCAGTGGTCTTGTCTCCGGTCTCAGAGGGAACAGGCATGAAGCCTTCAGATCTGTTATTAATTGCGGTTGGGTCCTGTACAGCAGTGGATGTTGTGGGGATTCTCGAAAAAAAGCGCACTCCACTTTCTAGTTTGGAAATAGAAGTTTCTGGAGAACAGGACGCCAATCCGCCCTGGACATATCGTAAGGTTCATGTGCATTACAAATTAGGGGGAGAAGGACTTACAGCAAAGGCTGTCGGACAAGCCATACTTCTTTCTGAAGAAAAGTATTGTTCGGTTGCATCCACAATTCGAGGGGTAGCAGAGTTGTCTCATTCTTTTGAAATCTTGACGGATTAGCAAGCCAGGGACAATCCGTATTTTTTGTTGGTGTTATTGGCCAGAAGATGATGAGTTGGTTACGCGGGGGGAAATTGTTGATCTCATACAGTGTCTGGCCAATAACCTAATTATTTGTGGCGGACATCTGCTGGGTGAACTTTCAATTCATCGGGCATGATTCTTTTTCCTGAAAAAGCAGAAAAAGAAAGGTTTTTTCCTTCGAATTCCGGATAATGTTCTTTGATGTTGTCAAACAAATAGACGTAGCTGGTGGTGACTCGGGTGTCCCATTGCAGGTTCAATTCCTGGGCAACTTTTTGGATGGTTTTCCCATCGGGTCCTTCAATCTCGATAAAAGTACCGTAGGGTAATTCATCCAATACGACCAGGCAATTTTGATAGCTGTAGGTTGTGCGGTATTTTTCGTACTCCATGACTACCCTGTATCCGAGTAATTCCAAAAGAAGGCGAGTAGTTTCAAAATCATCCACAACCACTTCGATTTCCTGACGAATACTGACCAGACTCCCTTCCTCAGCGGCGCCTTTAAAGGTCAGGATATTTTGGGTATCTCTGCGCAAACGCAAAACCTGACGTTGTTTTTGGAGACTTTTATCGGGTCGGTCAAAACGCAAATTTGATTCGAAAATTCGCTCTTGAACCAAATCTGCACCCATATCAATCAACTTTTGTTCGATCAGACTCAGGTCAATAATATAAAACTTCACTTCAATTTCCTGATCAGATTTATTTTTCATCTTTAATTCCCAATCTGTTTTTTTGTGTTGAAATTTGTAAGTATCCATATAGGAACCCAACAACGATCATTGTAGCCAGTAAGCGGAACGGCCAATTACTGAAGGCGGCAGAGTTTTTGGTGAATGAAAGGTAATCCAGCCACCACGCAATACTGATTATTGCGATTGAGATTTGCAGATAAGTTTTGCTCCACACTTTTCGTAGCCAAAAGCCTACCATGCCAATACTCATTATTACAGCAATCAGCAATCCACTGATCAGGCTATAAAGCGGTCCGGGTTTTACCTGGTAGTCCAAAAGGTACTGCCACTGATAAATACTTTGAAAAAACCTTAATCCACCCATAACAGCCATGCTAAACAGGATAAAGCTAAAAAGTTTGAATAAGAAGGGTCTCCGGTTTTTTGACATTGAAAAAGACTTTGGTTCCATATCATTGGTCTGGTTTAAATCGAATCTCCCATACATGAACATGGGCAGGTTCGCTTTCGTTTTCATTATAGACCCGTATTTCTGCTTTGATAACGGACTGTGGCAAGTTCACATCAATGGTTGCCTGGCGTGGGTTGGGTTTTTCTGACAGATTCTGAGTGTATCTGATTGGTTCAGTATCCATATTCTGCCAGAGATCAATTTCAATGCGAGTGGGTTCACCTCCGACACGCATTGAAATTTGATTTATCTTGCGCGGTTCTTGAAAATCAAAAATGAATCGAAATGGGTTGGATTCCCAACTGCGGGCAACGGTCAATGGATCTCCATCCAGAACATCCTGGATGGTTCCCATATCCATTGGGGAATAGTGCACGCCAACTTGCGATTCATCCTGAAGAATGAAATCACCACCGATCAATTCACGTCGGGCTACTTTTTCAAGGGAAAAAATCTCTTCAATATTTTCAATATATTGCATATGAATAAAGTAAAAACCAGGTTCACCGTTTGGATAGGTGATGGTTTTCTCAATGTTAATATTTGTGAATTTGGCACTTTTTTGCAAATCTTCAAGTTCATTTGGTAGCACGATCAGGCTAGTGGATGAATCTAATGGTTGAATATTCTGTAAGAAGGAATCTGCACTGGCTAATGTAAATGGGATTGGATCCGGAAAGAAAAAACGTGAAAGAATATCTGTGCCGTTTGCCCATCCAGGTGATAAAACGATTTTCGACTGGGGGTTCTGTTTCAGGTCATTCTTAATTTCTCCGAAGATTTGTTTTGCTCCGTACTGCATGCCATACAAGCCATAATCGGTGTACCAGGTAGGACCATTGATTAAACTATCCATTAACATGCCAGCATTCGCACACAATAATCCCAAAAAAATAATCACAGGAAGCAAAGTTGAAAAAAATGATTGTGGAATTTTGCGGGAATGAATAAATTTTTGCATCCACTCATAAGTTTTCAGGATTCCACATGTAGCCAACAGACTGGCAGGGAATACCATAAACAATGCACGGGTGATCCCAATTTGTGCCAGAGCCGCTCCGCTTGGTGCAGCCAGAACGGCGATCATTATCATACGATATTCACTTTGTCTCCATTTGACCAAACAAGTGACTATTCCAATCAGGATAAAAGGGGAGGCTGGCATCCAAAGGTGAGCATAACCTTTCATCAAGTGACGTGGAAGGTCTAATTCGTTTGGGATCAGCCAATAAGCAGGACTGAGTCCGGTCATATATTCCCGCAAATAAGAAGCAACTTTTTGCCAAAGGGACAATTCTGATATCCAGTTTGCATCAACAATTTGAAGATGATTGAGAACTTCACCCGGGTGATTGTTCAGAAATCTAAAATAGGGCAAGAATAAGATCAAACCTAAAAATAAGGCGCGGAGTATAGTTTTCCGGTCTGCAAGATGGAATTTTAGATCATTAAGAAAAAACGCAAGAATTGTGACGCAGACAACGATTTGTGCGGGGCTGTAACTGTAAAATGCCAGAGCAGCGAAAACAGTGGCAGCATATATATATCGTCTGTCCTTTTGGCGATAAACCAGATAGCAGTACCAAAAGGCGCTGTAAAAACTGACAGCCAGGACTGTCTCAAAAGCTGTTCGTGAGTGTAAAAACCAGGCTGGCATAAGCGAGAAAAATAGAATTGCCAACCAACCAATTTTATTTTTGAATATTTGTCTTGCGCTTAATCCTACAGCCAGGGCGGCCAAAACAGTGAAAAGAACGGAGGTTGCTCTAGTAACCCAGATATGTTTGCCAAACATCAACGTGGGTAGAATCTGGATATAGACTGAAGGCCCCAAATTATATTGATAACTATTTTTGAAATAAGTGGGAAAGAACTCTTGTGATTCACTCTTGAAATTATCACGGACAAAATCAGCTGCGCGGACAGTCTGGATCGCTTCATCGCTAAAGAAGTAGATCGGAAAATTTTCCAGGTCAATCAAGCGCACTAACAGGTAGACCAGCAAAGCCAGATAGAAAAGGAGAGATGGGATTTTAGGCAGAATGCGCGCATTCATGGTTTGATTCTACCCAGTTTTACCGGGAAGAGATGTGTTTAAGAGAATTGAGGATGTGCATGACTGGTTTTTTGCCTGGATCTGTCTGGTTAATAATGCCAAATTCGGATTTGCACTGCAATTTAGGGATGAAGCCGCTTTTTTTACCTGGCTGCAATCATATGAGTGCCATTGCGGTGTTGTTCTATATTGGAGGCATTGAGAACGCCACAAGCTGGTTTCAACGTTACAAGAGGGATGGCTAATAATGGGAGTAAATATCTGGATAGCCATGTAAAGAAAAACAGTTCCAACCAGTGACAAAAACCTCCTGCCAAAAATTGTTCATTTTTTCCATGATCAATTAAATTGAAAACGGTTTAACCTTCCCTCCCCCTTTCACATGCTATAATCTGCGTAATTGTGGAATACAGGAGTGGAAATGCATCGTATTAGCAAGTTTTCCCGAGAAGTGTATCAAAAAATTTACAACGCTTTGGTGCCATTAGACAGCTTTGTTGTTTACGCGTTTATTCTGTTACTTGTCATGTTTGCTGCCTATAACCTTATGATCAAGAACATCGGGTTCTATTATGATGATTGGGAAGGTGTATTTCTTCAAAAACAGAATTATTCTTTTTTACAGGTCTGGAACTATTTTTTAATTGACCGTCCTTTTTCTGCTCTTGTCCATTTTGTACTTAATCCTCTTCTAGGGACAAAACCCGCTAGCTGGCGGATTGCAGGGATGCTTGTTAATTGGACAGCTGTTTTATTCATTGTTAAATCTTTGTTACGCATCTGGCCAAAACGGATAATGGAAATTGGCTGGATTGGTCTCATGTTGGCGGTTTATCCGGGTATTACTCGCCAATTCGTTATCCGTACCAGCATGGTACATTATATAAGTCTGCTTTTATTCAGTATTTCAATCTGGTTAATGATTAAAGCTGTGCAGGAGCTAAAACACCGCTGGGTGTTTTTGGCAATATCGCTAATCTTATCTATACTACAGATGCTGATTATTGAATACTTCGCAGGTCTGGAGCTAATCCGTGGGCTTATACTATTTTATATTTTTAAAAAAGAGGGAAAGACCACCGGAAAGGCACTGAAAGATACCTTTTATACGTGGTTCCCCTTTTTATTCGGCTTTGCAATATTTATCATTTTTCGTTTTTCCATATTGCCTGGTATACAACAGGCGGGCATGGTAACCAAAAACACTCCCGGAGTTTTTACTGCGCTGCTCTCAAATCCGCTTCAGAGCATAATTTATCTGATGGAGGTGATTTTACAGGATGTTGTCTATGCTGTTCTGTATGTCTGGTCACAAACTATAGTACCTGAGCAAATCGATCTGCAGGCAATGGCAACTTTGGCATCCTGGGTGGTTGGTGCACTGATGGCTTTGTTCGCTGGTGTTACTATTTCGATCTGGCAGCAGAAATCAGGAGACGAAGAAAGCGCTGAACCTTACCCCTTATTCATTTTCTTATTGTGTATCTTCGCCATGCTGCTTGGAGGGCTCCCTATCTGGGCAGTGGGTCGCCAGGTTATAAAAGGGTTATGGGCAAGCCGCTTCCTTTTTGGCTTGGTGATGGGTGCAGTTCCATCGGTGGTTCTCGCTCTCTCATGGGCGTTCAGTAAACACCGACGTAAAATGTATTCTATCGTTTTAAGCTTGCTTTTGATGAGTTCGATAGCTTTTCAATTTCGGACAGGAAAAACATTCGCTCTGACATGGCATTATACCCGGGACTACTTCTGGCAGTTAAAATGGCGAGCACCTTCACTTGTTCCTGGCACGTTTATCTTGTCACCTTATACCCCTTACCAGTTCAGTGCAGATTACGAAATTGCCTTCACTACCAATATCTTCTTCGACGCCGGCAATCAAAGCGAGAATGTATCCTATTGGTGGTTCGATGGGCCGGATGATTTACTGGATTTCTCCAAGAATGCGTATCCAGATCAACTGGTGATTGATCACAAGTTTCGAAATATCTCATTCCAATCAGATTTGCAACACGCGCTTGCCGTTATCTACAAGCCTTCCAGGGGATGTTTGCAGGTTTTGGATACGGCCTATGTGAATGAACCCCTGTTACTACCGGTTGAGCAGCAATTATTCCCGGTCCTTAATACCGGTTTGATTTTAAATGATAGTACCCCGGTACCTTTAGATATTTTTGGTCCTGAACCGGATCGGACCTGGTGTTATTTTTACCAATCCGCTGACCGTGCCAGATCAAATGAAAATTGGCCGGAAGTCATAAAACAGTGGGATATAGCCAAACAAGAAGGGCTCAAAACAGCCTATGGACCTGAATATCTGCCTTTTATTGAGGCTAATGCTCGCCTGACCCAGTGGGATGATGCATTGGAATTTACAGAAATGGCGATGGCAACCACTGAAAAAATGGAGCCATTTTTGTGTACAAATTGGGAAAGAATTAAGACCAGCACGCCTGATTCTCAAGAGAAAAGCGATGTTATTAATTCTGTGATGGATCTCCTCAAGTGCTCCGAATTATCTGAATCATTTCAGTAAAATCAATACTTCCAGGAAGATACAATAATCAGTCTTTTCATTTAACGATCTGCATCGGTCAGCCGATTCATGCCAAAGGTTATTCAGTAACGCGGGATTTCATAATATACATTCGTCATTAAGAAAAAGCCAACAAATATTTTTTGGAAATTTAATAATTAATCCAATGGGTATGAAATATAGTTCCCTGCTCACCGGACACCCAAAAAAAATGCTGAAATATTATTAAAGGCAATGAACAATAAGCAAATACTGAAAACGATAAATTTGGTGGAAAGTCTCCATTTAATTGTTCTAAATGCATGAAGGAAAATAATTATTAATGGGAACAGAATTTGGGACGAATAAAGTATTGCCTCCTTTGGATTAAAATATGTGTAAAACAAAGACAGAAGAACAGTCCACATAAGTAGAGATAGAAGAAATGCTTCTTTTTGAATTTTTCTGGCAAATAACACGTAAATTCCATATATCAGAAAAATTCCAACCAAAAGAATTACGACTGGTCCGAAAATGAAATTTCCATAACCCAACCAATCAATTAATCCCAAATTTGCTGACATATAATGATGTGGACTTAAAATCGAGAAGAAATAGAAATTAGAAAACACACCAGCAATTGATTTTATATCCAGTAAGTTATTCAAGGAGGCATAGCTATTTGCATAATAGTTAAGCACTACGAAGGGATTTTCTCTGAACAATAAATAATTTGCAAAATAATAAATAAACACTCCAATTGCAAAGTTGGATAATGAAATTATCGCCCAACGCTTTCTGTCAGATTGAATAAAAACCATAACTATTGGAATGATCACTAAGGATAATAAGACCGGGTTATAAAGAGAGGCGGCTCCTGTAATCACTGATAAAAGCATACAGCTATAAACTGTCGATGATTTGAGTAATACAAACAATGTCGCAATATAAATCAGTATGAATAAATTTGACATAGAATAGGTTTCGGGAATACTAAAAATCACAAAGTTAGAATAGAAAAACGAATAGAAACCTGTAAATAACAACGATTCAATGGTTGAGGATGAATATTTCTTTAGGAAGAGGTAAACCCCTGTGATATTAAGAGCTGCCAGGATTGCTAGCGTAAGACGTATTGATTTGTTTTGGCTTAATCCCAGTACCTTCTGAATACTTTTTGAAATCGGTGTTAAGGTCACTGAAAAAAGCAAACGTTTTTTTGTGTCTACTTCAAAAGTCAACTCTTTAAGGTTATCGAGCGTATCCATTGTATCTGAACCGAAAATAATGTTCTGCTTTTGAGAAACTATATTCCATATATGTCGGCTATTAAGGTAATAAATAATGACAAAAAAAATAAAGATCCCAATGGGAATTAACCATTTCACATACAATTTTATTTTCGATCTAAATTTCGAAACCTCTTGATTGGAAGAAACACTCATAATTTATTCCATTCTTAAATAGGGTAATTTCTATCGCGTGTTTACGAAACAAATTTGAAATCAGTGCTCATAAAAAACGGGGATCAGTGATTGAAAAAGTACCCTGAATTATTACCTGTATATACAACCACTTGAAAACCACTTTTGCATAGAATTATTTTCATTTTTCACATGATGAAGAATTCTGTATTTTCAGTCTTGATTCGAAACACAATCTTCTCGAAAATTATTGTGAATCAGGATATTGGGAATGATAAAAAAAACTAAAAACGAATTGTAGCAAATATCGAATTATTTTCCTCGCCCTTCTTATTATAAACGGTTTACATTTGCATGTCTCATAAAAATACCTAACCCTACAGCTGTAATTAAATAAATCCAACTGGGAGAAAATCATTCAGTTCAACCATTTTGAGATGCAAATCCAGTTATCAAATCTAAAAACAGTGGAGTACTTGACTTTCCATATATCTGATTTATACTGACAAAAAACGCGGGAAATGCTTAAGATTAACATTGCAAAAAATAGGAAGGGAATGACGATATGAGGGACAGGCAATGGAACTTACTCACCATTATTTTTCTCTTGTCAAGCGGACTTTTGGCTTGTCTGATGTTGGTGATATATTTTAATCCTTACTCATTTCTCAATCCCCTTCCACCACCAGAATTACCTGAGTTACTGGTACTTCCTACAGCGACTGCGACATTTAAGCAATTACCGAATGTGTGGACACCTACACCCATGAATGGTTTCCAGCAAAATAATCCAAACGTGAGCACCTTAAAGCCTTCATCCACACTGGTACCTACTTCTACCGGGTTCAGGTTACCTTCGGCCACACCCACTTCTACGAACACACCAACGGAAACCAACACGCCAACCATGACGAATACACCACGACCGAGTGCAACACCTACGAGAACAAACACATTTACAGCAACATTTACCTTAATTCCGTCAGATACATTAGAATCACCTACAGATACATCTGTGCCGCCTACAAATACGGTGGAAATCCCGTATCCCTGAGATCGGTAAAAATGTATCTGTTATCAATTACAGATAGGAACAAACGATGAAAGATGAAATAACCATTGAGGTGTTCAACCACCTGGTCAGTCTGGCTGCACTGGAACTGGATGAAACTCAAGCGCAGTATTTGCGCCATGAACTTAATCAACAATTGAAAGCGATACATGAATTGGAAGCAGTTCCTTTGGAACAGGGTCTGAAAATTAACGCGCATGGTGTAGCATTTACGCCACAGACGAGTCCTCAATTGCGCACAGATGATTGGATCCCATTTGAGGACACAACGGACATTCTAGCCCAATTGCCCCAAAGCGAAGACCGCTATGTTGTTGTTCCTGATATCCCGCACGAGAAATTGGACTAATAAGATGGAATTATGTGATCACTCCGGATATGAACTGAGCTTTTTTTTACGGGAGAAGAAGATCTCCGCTCAGGAGATTGTTGAATCTTGTTTGGCACGGGTTGCCAATGTAGATGGTAGACCTGGAAGTGTTGATTCAGGGGAAATGACCTTGGATGACACCCAAAAAGTGCATTCTTTCATTTCCATCACCGCTGAAATGGCCAGAGATCAAGCAAAAAAAATTGACCAGAAATTGGCCAATGGAGAAAACGTTGGCAGCCTGGCCGGAATTCCTTTTACGACTAAAGATATTTTTTGTGTAAAGGATACTTATTCCACAGCCGCTTCCAGGATTATTGCCAATTTCAAAGCACCCTATACTGCCACACCGGTGGCGCGGATGTTGGAGCAAGATGCGATAATGATCGGCAAGGTTAACCTGGATGAGTTCACTTTTGGCTCCTCCAATGAATCATCCGCTTTTCAACCCAGTACTAGAAACCCTTGGGATACTACGCGTGTACCAGGTGGATCCTCTGGCGGTTCAGCAGCTTCGGTGTCAGCTGCCGAAGCTACCCTTTCCCTGGGTACCGATACCGCAGGGTCGATTCGCCAACCGGCAGCCTTTTGCGGTGTCGTGGGTGTGAAACCGACCTATGGACGTGTTTCCCGTTATGGATTAATCGCCTTTGCATCCTCACTGGATTGTCCCGGTCCACTTGCTCGAAATGTGACCGACGCTGCCATGATGTTGCAAGCGATTGCTGGGGCAGACCGGCACGATAGCACAGCTGCCAATGTGGCGGTCCCGGATTATGTTGGATTCCTGGACCAGGGTGTCAAAGGTCTCCGGATTGGACTTTCACCGGATTATTTTCAGATTGTTTACATGGATGCTGTCAGTGGCGAAATGATACGGCATCCAGTCAGTGATGAAATTAAGGCAACTGTCTATCATGCAGCAGAAGTATTAAAGGAAATGGGCGCAGAAATTATTGAAGACGTGCCTTTACCAAATATGCGATATGGTATTCCAGCATTTTTTGTTATCAGCCGTGTGGAGGCTGCTTCTAATCTGCATCGTTTTGATGGTGTGAAATATGGTTACCGGACACCACAAACATTGAGCGATTTGAATGAGATGTACCGAAAGACAAGGAATGAAGGATTTGGATTACAGCCAAAATTAAGAATATTAATGGGCATGTATGTCAGCGCTGCACAGTATTCTGAACAATATTACAATCGGGCTTTGAAAGTTCGTGCCATGATTCGACATGATTTTGATCAAGTCTTTGATCAAAAAGGAAAATACCGCTTAAACGCAATTTTGACGCCAACTACACCGAGTACAGCATTCCCAATGGGCGATGTGTATGGAGATACGGTTCTGATGCAATATGCGGATCAGTTTACAGTGCCGGCTAATCATGCCGGTATTCCGGGAATTTCATTACCCGGCGGCATCGCTGCAGATGGGTTACCATTAGGCATTCAACTACTTGGCTCAGATTTTAGCGAAGCAGATTTGTTCCGAATTGGGCGTGCATTTGAAGAGGGTACACAAACAGAAGCATGGCGTTCTCTAAAACCCCAGGTTTTACGGGCAGGAGTGTAAGTCATGAAGCATTTATTAAAATGGAATTACGTTCGTTTTGGCATTCATCTCTTTGGGAGGTCGAAATGACCGATTATGAAGCCGTCATTGGTCTGGAAACACATATCCAGTTAAATACCATTACTAAAATTTTTTGTTCATGTAAGGCCGACTCTTGGGAACAGGAACCCAACACAAATATTTGCCCTGTATGCACCGGAATGCCTGGTGTATTGCCTGTTTTAAATGAGGTAGCCGTAAAAAAAGGGGTTTTACTGGCGCATGCCATGCATTCCGAGATACGAAATGTTTCTTATTTTGACCGCAAGAATTATTTTTATCCGGATTTGCCCAAAGGGTATCAGATTTCCCAATATGATATGGCTTTTGGTGATGGGGGTTATTTGGATTTACCTATGCCACAAGGGTACACTCGTAGAATATCAATCACCAAGCTGCATTTGGAAGAGGATGCCGGGAAAACTAAAAACGTTGGCAATAGACGGATGATTGATTTCAACCGCTGTGGTGTCCCACTGGTGGAAATGGTCACCGGACCGGATTTGCGTTCTGCAGATGAAGCTGCCCAATATTTGATACGATTGCGCCAATTACTACGTTGGCTGGGTGTCTCTGAAGCAGATATGGAAAAAGGGCATTTACGCTGTGACGCCAATGTATCCATTCGACCGGTGGGTTCAGATCAGTTGTTCACCAAGACGGAAATCAAGAATGTGAACTCCATCGATAATGTCCGTAGCGCAATTGAGCATGAAGTTGAGCGGCAGATCCGAGAGGTTAGTTCAGGGAATCGTATCCATGCCTGGACTTTGGATTGGGATGATGATAAAAAAGAGCTGAAAAAGATGCGATCAAAAGAGACGGAAGCAGATTACCGTTATTTTCGTGAACCTGACTTATTGCCTTTACATCTTTCCGACGAGTGGCTGCAAGAAACCTTTACAGATTTTCCGGAATTGCCTCTTAATCGTAAAAAACGCTTTATCGAAGACTACCAGTTACCAGATTATGATGCCGATTTGTTAACTACCGAGCGAAATCTGTCCGATTATTTTGAAACTGCAGTTAAAGCCTATGGTGGTGATCCGAAAAAAGTCTCCAATTACCTGATGAATGAAATCCTACGCATGCTAAATGAAGGTGGAAAGACAGCAGAGCAATTGAGATTGACCCCGATTTTCCTGGCTGAAATCCTCAAGATGGTGGATAACGGTAAAATCAACACTTCCACGGGAAAGAATTTATTGAGTAAAGTGGAAGAGACCGGTCTGGCACCAACCGTAATTGTGGAAAACGAAGGGCTGGGTCTGGTTAGCGATGATTCTGCGATCCGGGCTGTGGTGGAAAAGGTGATTGCTAACAGTAGTAAGGAAGTGGATGCTTATCGGGCTGGCAAGGAAACACTCATAGGCTGGTTTACCGGCCAGGTCATGCGGGAAATGCGCGGAAAAGCGGATCCCAAACTGGCTCAGGAGATCCTGAAAGAGCTGCTAAAGAGATAAATAGCAGAATTCTTATCGATTAGCGAGTGTTGCTTGAATGCGTTAAGAATGGTCGAAAAAAACGACCATTCTTTTTTTAACCATTAATTCTATGTATGACTCCGTAACTTTTCGTTGGTTAATCCGACTAAATTAGTAGAATTAAAAAATAAAAGGAGATTAACATGCGTTTTCAAAAAATCACACCCTTTATTGCTGTTGTTTTCATACTTGCATTACTGCTCAGTGCATGTAGTGCTGCTGATCTGGTCGGCGTGAATGCTGCAGGAAAACAAGCAAATATTGGTAGTAATACTTCCCAGGAAACTAGTTTGACATTGGGACAAACACGATTTTCAGGCGTGGTTGTTTCGATTGATTCCGATCGAATTCTGGTGGATGATCTTGTTTTTCGTGTGGATGACAATTCAAATTTGCCGAATAAATTATCGGTCGGTGATGAGGTAAATATAGATGCCTTACTTTTACCTGATCTAAGCCGCTATGTGGTGTCCTTAAAAATAAGTTCAGATGATTCTTCTACAGATGATTCCCCAGATGTGGAGTTTAAATTATATGGTGAAGTAGAAGGAATGGGCGATGAATCCTGGGTAGTGTCTGGTGAAGTAATTTATGTGGATACAACCACTAAAATTGAAGGAAAAATTAACCTGACTGACTTAGTGGAAGTAGAAGGCAAAGTGGTTGATGGAAAGTTGCTCGCAAAAAAGATTAGTCTGGAAGACTCATTACCAGGTTCTGAAACTGGCGTGACAAAAACCCCAACACCGGTATCAACCATGGTTCCAGGAACTACTGAAACAGCACCTGCCGGATTAGAAGTGGAATTCAAAGGTATTCTTGAATCGATGAGTGGCAATATCTGGGTTGTTGATGGCAAATCTCTGACTATATTGCCACAAACTGAAATTAAAGGGCAATTAATGGTCGGTGATTTAATCAAAGTACATGCCTGGCGTCAACTTGATGGATCATTGATTGCTCGAGAGGTTGAAAAAGTCGGCAATTCCAATGATGATGACAAGGATGATGAAGATGAGGTAAAAGGTACGATTACATCAATGAATGGTGCCCAATGGATCATTGGTGGTGTGGTCGTGTTACTGGATGCTTCAACTGAATTTGAAAAAACCTTTTCGCTGGGTGATTTTGTAAAGGTGGAAGGCATTTTACAGGCAGATGGCAGTCTTCTGGCACGGGAAATTAATTTTTCCGATGATTCAGATGATGACATGAACGATGATTCAGATGATGACATGGACGATGATTCAGATGATGACATGGACGATGATTCAGATGATGACATGGACGATGATTCAGATGATGACATGGACG
>PHBS01000035.1 GCA_002841995.1 Chloroflexi bacterium HGW-Chloroflexi-8 | reverse complement strand
TTTTAGCAATCTCCAAAAAATTGCGGGAAAAATTAATGTTGCATAAAACGCAAAGTTCACTTTCACTTATGGCATCGTTCATATCCTGGGAAGGGTAAAACTTGTCCTGTATGTTTTTTAAATCCACATGGATCTGCCTGTTTCCCTCGTTATCATACAAAATGACAGATTGGGGAGTGTTATCCATATCTGACCGCAAATAATGATCGGATATGCCATTTTTTATTAGTTCTTCCCGAACTATGGGTTCATAAATGTCTTTACCTGTTATTGAAACCAGATCAACTGAATTGGATAAAATACTCAGGGCTTTAGCAATATTAAAACCAACACCAGAGACACTGGTGCTGATTCCATAAAATGGATACGTAACAGGGAAGTATTCAATTGGAAACTGATCAATTCGCAACGTGGTTTCAATATTGATCAGCCCAGAAACGAAAATCCTCGCCATTTTTCACACTTTATTTTTCACGTCCAATATTGGAAGGTTATTGAATCCATCTCACATGACCGCTATGGAGAGGGTCATAACCGCTGAGTGAACCAATTGCAGTATGGGCTTGTGGTCCAGCCAACCATTCTACAAATTTCTTTATCTCAGGACGTTTTAAGTCTTCTTCCTTAATCGCGAACTCAAATTGCTCGCGAGTCAAAGGAATAAAATCGAGATCAAAAGCATAAGCGGCAGCTTGCAGACCGATTCCAACGGTCCCAATTCCTTCAACAATATTGCGTGCAACATCTGTATGTGTCAACTTCTCATTTAGATAGCCCGGAATATTTTCGCTTCTAATGTGATATTCCTTTAACCTTGAATCGAGCCAGACCCGCGTTCCAGAACCCGATTGTCGATTTACAAAGCGAATGTCTGGATTAACAAGGTCTTTCAGACCATGAATTTTTTGTGGATTACCAACCGGGACAATTAATCCTAACTGGCGGTGTGCCAAAGTCACCAGAGCAACTTTTTTACCTGGTAATATCCGTTCAGCATATGAATAATTGTAGTCCTGGTTTTCTTCATCCCATAGATGGCAGCCGGCAATATCGGCTTTCTCTTCGGACAATAAAATCAAGCCACTCAAACTACCTCCAAACTGGAGGGCGAGTTCATAATTGGGAATAATCTCATTAAAATGTGCAGCAATCCAGGAAACAGCAACATCATTGCTACCGGCGAATCGAATGACATTTTCTGAATTTTTGACGGTTTCTACATTCAAAACGCGCCAATGGTCAAGTGCCATTCGCAATGCTAATTCGATTTCATTTTGGGTATAGCCAGCAGTCAGGCTTTCAAGCAGGAAGTTTTCCGCTTTATTGACCAGGGTTGCCCGCCGAAGTGGCTTATACTCATCTTTTTCGTGTTTTTCTGCAATTCGTGTGCCTTGACCAGGACGGCTGATGACCAACCCTTGTTTGGCAAGAATTTTATACGCTCGTTGAACAGTTCCAGGTGTGCAGGACCAAAATTCCGTCATTTTGCGCACAGTAGGCAGTTTGTCACCTGGTAGGCGTTTGCCTTCCAGAATTTCCTGCCGGATCTCTTCAGCTATTTGTTGGTATAAATAATTTTCATCCATTTCATTTCCCTCCTCATTCAGGGATTAACCAATATCCATCCTTATTGCCTTCTGCGGTCCAGCCTGTTAAATCCGTTGATATTTCCTTTACTCTCCACCAAATCCAGCCCTCTTGACAGGATGGGCCTTCCAGTATTTCCACTTTTCCACCTGGATCTACATATCCAAGAATCTTTGCATTTGTGCTTGGATCTTCTCGTACACGATTGGGTAAAGGTGGGTCAAGTGCAACACTGGCATGCATACCGGGATGGAGATGAGAGGGATAAACCACATCCTCACAGGCTTGCCAGGCGGAATCCGTGGGAATTAATGTAGCAGTTGGTTCTGGTGGCGTATTTGTAACTGCGATTGTGGGTGTGAAGAGTTCAGAAATTCTTGTTTGCAGTGGTTCCAAGGTTAAAGTAGGAACAGAAACAGGAACCTGATTATTAGGAATAATTTTTGGTTTAAGGAAATTAGGGATGAAATAGATAGCACTAACTGCACAAAGTGCAGTTAACAGGATTGCGACGACAATAACCAGCCAGAGTAGGTTAGGTTTACTATGGATTTCAACTGCTTTAGGTTGATAAATAGGGAGTCCTTTTTCAGGACAATATTCTATTGTCGCATTATGATAAAGTCCACAATGGGGACACCGCACCATAGGTTCCATAGTTTTGAGCTTAACCTTTTTTCGGAATTCGCAAATTCAGATATCATTATATCTGTTTTTCTTTAAAAAAATGAGGTCTCCCAAGATCAGGAAACCTCATCATCACTCAGTTGAAGAGCAATCTTGAAGATGCTTAATTTACTTCGCAAACTGAAATCAGTACCAATGGGCGGCGGCGGGTTTCACTGTAAAGCACATTGCGAACAACTTTTTCCACATCTTTTTGTAAATTGCCATTCGCATGGATGATTGTCTCTTGAATTTTTAAGCGGGCAATTGTCTTTAACTCTTCTTCACCACCATTCATCAAAAACCCTCGGGTATGAATTTGAGGTTCACAAGATAATTGCCCCTTATTATCAAGCATTAAATTGACCAGTACGATACCTTCTTCCGCCATCATTTCGCGTTCACGCATCAAATCCGGGCTGATATCACCCACATTAGAACCATCTACGAAAATATAACTTCCAGGGAATGTCTCGCCCATTTTCATTCGGCCTTTTGAAAATTCCACGGATTGACCATTTTGGACAACGGTGATATTTTCTTCAGGGATACCCACTTCTTTAGCCAGACGGGCGTGCTGGACTAAATGTCGTAGCTCGCCATGGATGGGGATAAAGTACTTGGGCTTTGTCAAATGCATCAGGAGTTTCATCTCTTCCTGGCTGGCATGTCCGGAAACATGAACTGGAGCAATTGCTTCATAAATAACATTGGCACCCCGTTCAAACAAGCGGTTAATCGTTCGGCTTACCGCCTCTTCGTTGCCTGGAATTGGGTGGGAAGACAAGACAATTGTATCTCCAGAAATCACATCAAATCCTCGGTTTTTTCCAATTGCCAAACGACCAAGAATTGAAGTTGGTTCTCCCTGTGAGCCAGTGCACATGATAACAACCTTATCATGAGGCATATTTAATGCCTGGTCAATCGGGATGATTAATTCATCTGTTATATCCAGGTAGCCCAATTTGCGGGAAATTTTTGCATTATCGATCATGCTGGTTCCTGCAAAGGCCATTTTTCGACCATGTTTGACAGCGATATTTGCAATTTGCTGCATCCGTGATATCAACGAAGCAAAGCTGGCTACAATGATTCGGCCTTTTGCTTCATCGAATACCTTATTAAAGGCAGGTTCTATTACCCGTTCGGATGGTGTCCAGCCAGGGCGTTCTGCATTTGTGGAATCAGAAAGCAAGGCAAGAACTCCCCGTTTGGAAAATTCTGCTAATTTCGCGTAATCAGTTGGCCAATTGTCTACGGGAGTGTGATCGAATTTGTAATCGCCGGAGTGAATGACTAAACCGGCCGGGGTTTCAATTCCCAATCCGATTCCATCCGGAATGGAATGACAAACATGAAATGTGTCTACTTTGAAATACTTACCAATCTTAATCGAATCACCAGCTTTGATTACATGAATCTCAGTTTTGTCTAACAAGCCATTTCGACTAAGTTTGCCTTCCAGTAAGCCAGCAGTTAATGGAGTTGCGTAAATAGGTGCATGAATTTCGTCCAAAACATGACGAATTGCACCAGTATGATCTTCGTGACCATGGGTGATTACGATCCCTTTAACCCAATCACGTTTGTTTTTTAAATATGACATATCTGGAATGATATAGTCAATGCCTAACATGTCATTTTCCGGGAACATTAGCCCTGTATCAACGATCAATATCTCATTGTTAAATTCGTAGACCATCATATTTCGGCCTACTTCGCCCATTCCTCCCAGAGGAATTATCCGTAAAGTATCAGATTTCATAAAAAAATTATTTCCTTTTTAAATTTTTAAATTTCTAGTTATTTCAAAAAAAATCACAGATTTTCTGTGTTAAGTTTAATTTCAGGAGTAATAACAAAAATCCCCGTTGTGGATCACAGCCGGGGACTACGCTTACAAAAAACCAAAAAAATTGGAACCAAGTAAACTTACTCTCTGTAAAAAGCCTTGTTTCAGGCTGCATTCCACAAACCACTAATCTGGATGGATTGTAACATATTGGATGATTATTGTCAAAAATAGTAAACATAATTGTTAATCACTTTTTGCAAACCAAGTTTCATGGTGAAAAAAATAAAAAAGCGTTTTTCAATAATAAGTTTTATAAATAAATTCATAAATGGACAAAAAAGTTGGCAAAAATTAGGAATCAGATTTGTCTCCTGGGTTTATTAATCATGGATTTGATTAAAATGGTGAGATCAATTCAATTTGGAACAAAGAATTTGCAGACACCTAATTCAAAACATTTATTTCTGATCCTAAAAAAAATTGGAATACCGGTAAAATGGTCTCCAATTTTTAAATCGCAGATGTTTTTTGTAAAATTTCTTCGTTTTAAACTGTGACCCTTTGCCGTCCATAGAGCTGCTCGCGGATTTGGATCAACTGTCGCCTCAGGCGATCATCACGTTCGATCAAATCTGCAATTTTGTCACAGCCGTACATAATGGTTGTATGATCCCGACCCCCAAGAGCAGCACCGATTTGCGGAAGAGAAAAATTAGCTTCTTCACGCATCAAGTACATAGCTACCTGTCTTGGAAGAGCAATTTCCCGTGAACGATCTTTACCGAGCAGCTCTTTGGCATCAACTCCAAAAGTTGCTGCAACTGCGTAAAGCACCTGGGTAGTTTCAATTTTGTCACGCTTTGGGAGGAGATCAGCCAGGGCAACATTGACCAATTGAAGACTGAGCGGTTGGCCAATGAGATCGGAATATGCCAGAACCCGAGTAAGTGCACCTTCTAATTCACGGATATTTGACTGAATTTGGCGGGCAATGGAATCTAAAATATCATTGGGAACCTGACGGCCAGTCCGCTCTGCTTTACTTCGCAAAATAGCTGTGCGTGTCTCTAAATCGGGTGGTTGAATATCAACGGTTAATCCCCACTCAAAACGAGATCGCAAACGTTCTTCAAGTGTATTCATCGCTTTGGGTGGGCGATCGGATGAAATGACAAGTTGTTTATCCTGCCCATGTAAGGTATTAAAAGTATGGAAGAATTCTTCCTGTGTCGATTCTTTTCCTGAGATGAATTGAATGTCATCAATAAGCAGTACATCCATCGAGCGATAGCGTTCTCGAAAAGCCTGTGTATTATGACTACGAATAGCATTGATTAGGTCGTTGGTGAATTCTTCAGAAGAGACATATAAAACACGCAAACCACTATTTTGGGCAGTGTTACCAATGGCGTGCAGCAAGTGAGTTTTGCCTAAACCGACTCCGCCATACAAGAAAAGTGGATTGTATGAACGGGCGGGGTTTTCTGCAACAGCCATACAAGCAGCATGTGCAAGGCGATTGGAAGCACCAACAACAAAATTATTAAAAGAGTAGCGAGTGTTTATTTGGGTGGAAACTGAATTGCTGTCATTTGCTGCAGCGATAGAATATGTGTAGGAGGCAGATGTTTCTTCGGGTTCAATAACTGCCTGATCTTTATGCCAAACGATAAACTCAACACTGACAGTCTCATTCATCATTCCGGTCAAAATTCGGTTCACAGTACTGGAAAGCCGGCTATCCAGCCAATCACGGGCATAAGCATTTTGTACACCAATTGTGAAGGTCTGATTTTCATATTTAATTAATTCGGAACTCTTTACCCAAGTATCAAAAGTTGCTTTGGACATCTCCAACTGGAGTTGGCTGATGAGACTTTGCCATGCTTGATGACCATTCATATGCGCATTCTCCTCTTTCTGCAGTAACTTGTCGTCTGGATAATTTCCGAATTAGGTGTAGGTAAGCAATCCCACTGCCTGTTCTGCAGTGGGCAATTTTCTTACAATTCAGTTCTTTCAGATTTTGCCCTTAAGGGCAAGAATAATTTCTTGTGGGGTTCTCCCCGATTACAAAGATAATTCTAACAGAAAAAAAAGACTCAAACAAGTTTTGAACCCTACGATTGCTTTAAAGATTCTAAATTTTTAAGAAAATTAATGTTAAAGAATCTTGTGAATCTAATCTGACAATTTCGCATACCCAAACCGGTCTTTTACCACCATATACAGGGGTAACCTTGTGTTGAGCATGCACATATGTAGTTCGGTATTTATAAATAAGGCGTGAATCTCCATATGTGCTGCCTTTCCAAAAAATTTCATGCGCTTTCAAAAATCCATTTTCCGTTATTGAAATGTTGAATCTTGAATCTTAGCCTATTTGAATTTTTTAAGGTTAGTAACCCTACGCTGACATATCACAAAGAACCAAAATATCAAGGATAATTAGGGGCTATTGAGCTAGTGGAATGAAATCATGAAATAATGAAAATAATAGACCACAGAAATCTATTAAAAATGTTTACCTTTCATCAATTCAGTCTTTTTTCTCCATAATTTTTACAGCCTGATGTGCTATTTCAACAGCAAAATTAGTGCCACGATCCCATGGATATACCTGACTCATACTAGCGAAATACAAACCCGGGATAGGGGTTTTAATTTCTGGAATGTTTTTGGAATGATTGAGTAAAGGTACTGGCTGAGCATACTTTGTGCGCTGCAGCCAAGTTTGATTGATCCATTCCTCGGTAAAGTTTGGATTGATGCGTTGCAAACTTGGAATAAATTTCTGTACCAACTCTTCTTTGCTGAGCGAAAAATTCTCGTGATCGGTTTCCAGATAATCACCACAATAGAGAATGTGTTCACCACCAAAATATTCAGGTGGTAAAAAATTAGTATGCTCTACTAATGCAAGGAAGGGAAAACCTGCTTTTTTTGGAAGATTAAACCAGTAATATCCTTGTTCAGAAAGCTGGTGTTTGATCGATAAGATCAGAACAACCGCACCAATGCTCTTGAGGTTAAGGAGTCCTTCTAAATAAGAATGAGGTAATCCTGGTGCCATTTTGGACATTAAACCAGGGGATGTAGTTACCAAACACTGATCAAAACTCAACACTTGTCCATTGGTATGGATATTCAAACCATTTTCTGAGTTTGGTTCAATTAAATTAATCGGCGTAAGCAGTTGAATATCAACCTTACGATCGCGTAAATTCTGTGCAAATTTATCGCAAAAAGTCTGAAACCCACCTTTAAAAGTTCCAAGTCTTGTGGTACGGGATTTTAATCGCGCCCACATCCAGGCCATATTGACTTCGTGTGCATATCGCTCACCAAATTTGCCCACCAGCATCGGTTCCCACATCTCTTCATACACCTTGTCACCGGCGTATTTCCGCATCCAGGCATCCACTGTGATTTGTTCCAGCGGTTTCCAATTATTCGTTAGTCGCAGATAAAGACCAACCAGCCCAAAGCGAACTTTATTGATGCCCCAACCCAAACCGGGATAAAGGATGGCAGCTGGAATAGAATCAAATGGATAAAATTTTCCTTTATGAAACATAACTGTTTTGGGTCTGGGAAATATTACCTCATTGGACCAACCCAGCTCTTCAATCAAACCAAGCATATTTGAGTCAGATTGAAACCAATGATGGTAAAAATTTTCAACTGACCAATCCCAATTTGGTTGTTTGAAGCCGGATGCTAACCCGCCAACATGATCTGCACTCTCAAAAATAGTAACTTGATGACCTTTTTTTTCGAGATCATGTGCGGCTGTCATTCCAGCGATACCTGCTCCAATGATCGCAATTTTCATTGATCTTCTCCCTTAACCTGGTCAATTGTGATTTCTGTTTGAGATGACTTTAAAGCATTCAATTCTTTGGATCCCCATCGCAATGGTTGGCGCAAGTAGTAATAAGCACCTAAAACGGTGATTGGAAACCATAAAGCTGCGTGCAAAACCAGCGTATAACCAGCCGCCATTTCGGGTGGCACATTATAAGCTGAAAGCAAAGCAATTCCGGGTGCGTCAAAAGTACCGATGTATCCCGGAGCGGAAGGAATGGTGGTAGCCAGGTTGACGATTCCATTCATCAGCATTAATGCAAAGAAAGAAACCTCAAAGTTAAAAGCATGCATCACAAACCAATATTTACCGGTTTCCAGCAGCCAAATAATTGCTGAAGTAAAAAAGATCATAATCGCTTCGAATGGGGAACGCAGAGATTCAAGCCCACTTAAAAATCTCAGACTGATATCACGAACTTTTTCACGAATCTTGGCAGGTAAAACGCGATCAATTAACCAATTGAGGACAGCTTCTGTGATCTTTGGGAACATGGCTGCTAACAAAAAAACTGCAAGTGCACCTATAAATATGATTGCACCCCAAATTGCGATTTGCTGAATACTACCTACAAAACCAGAATCCACAGTTAATTTGGCCAGCTCTGGCAAATTTAAGAACACAAAAGCCAGCATAATAACACCGTCAAATATACGTTCGACTAATATAGTTGCCAGCGATGCCGATATCGGTACTGACTCACGTTGCTTGAGGATTACCGCCCGTAAAACTTCACCTGCTCGGGCTGGGTAAATATTGTTTCCCATATAACCGATGGTGACGATGGGAAACATGGTTTTGGTAGGGATTTTTTTTAATGGACGTAATAAGTAGTGCCAACGCCATGATCTTACCCACACGCCGACAAAATAAACAGCGATTCCGGGCAAGAGCCAAAGATAATGTGCACCTTGCAGTGCTTCCCATACCAGATTAAGTTTTAAACCTCGCAGGGAGAAGTACAAGAGCACAGCGCTTATTAAAAACCCCAACCAAAGTTGCCAGCGTTTCATTTACAAAATTGTACCATGAAGGGTAAATGATGGCGGTTGTAAGATCAATCCAAGCCGCCTGCTTGCGGGTAACAATCGTATTGCTGATTTCCAATCGTTATAAATTTGGCACCATATTCATTGGGGGATGAAATGGGAAAATTTTCTAAGGCTGCCTGGTTTTGCCTTAACAGATTTCGAGTTATTTGGTCTGGAAAATTGAAACCTTGCCAAGGCAACGAGGAGTTTGGATTTGAGTATTGATTCCAACGGCAAGCTAAAAAGGCTGCACTTGGATTACGAATAGCTTCATTTTTGTTTTTATAGGCATCCATTATGACAGGTAATGCATCGTTGCTCAATTGGATCAGATAGGTGTAATCCAATGCGTAACCTTCCTGATCGGAAAGTATTGCCCGTTGGATATTCTTTGAAGCTATAAAGGAATCGACGTTAATGAAGATCATGGAAGCCGTAAATCCCAGAATCGCGGTCATTAAAGCCAATGGGAACATTCCTTGTTTCTTGATAATTTCCAGTGCAACAACTGCCACAATCAAAAAAGCCAGCCAGGGGATAAAAACTGTCGAGTATGTTCGTAAGCGAGAGAAGCCATATGCGGATTCATATAACGCGAGTCGTTGAAACCCGGAGTACAGAATGATTAAAACCTGAACGAACAAAATTGCACTCAAAGCTGTAAAACGGATAGCGTGCTTCCTGGAATTATTGGTTGTAATGCCATTAAGTGCCAGGTATAGCAATAAAGAGATGACAGCCACAGCAATTAGTTCTCCAAAACCACGTCTGGCATATTCGGAATACGTGTATCCAGACAAACTAATATTTGTTTTCCCCCCAAAAAAGTAACGAAATTGAATCAAAAGGAATGTGAAAAACAGGATATTCACACCTGATAAAACGATACTTGTTTCGATATTCCCGAGGAATGTTTTAATCCATGGCTTATTGGGATCAGGTCTTTCGAGGTGTTGATTGGGATAAATCGCGTGGAGGAAAACTCCTGTAAATATATACGCAAAAAGTAAGATATAGAAAAATCGAAATAAGTATTCCACCAGGTTTTCAATCTTGAAGAAATTCAAAATTTGGGTCAGTCTATTTTCGAAAATCGGATCTGCTGCAGCAAGAAGAACAGCAAAGATAAAAATCACCGGTAATGCCAGACCAATTCCCCTGAAGATAGACCAAAACATGGCATTCTTACGATGCTTATGTGTTTGGTCTGTCAGCTCAGCTGATTCTTCATTCTTATCCTTAGGAGGGAACAAGATTGCCAATGCTCTTGAAAATGATGCTCCGACAAGAGTGAAAAATTGGGTGATGTAATCAATAATTCGAAACCAAATCCAATAACCGTTTTGATAGGTTGCAGCAACAAGCATTAACCCGATCAAGGCGATAACTGAAGAAAGAAGACGGGTGAAAGGCTCCACTCGAAACAATGGACCCAGTGAAAATGCTGCAGTCAATAAAGCTAAAAAAATCGTCTGCCAGGTTGGCTTTACTTTTTCCAATGCACCAATAAGGAATAAGAGGACAAGGGCCAATACGATCCAGATGGTGAATGCAATGCCAAAAGGCTTTTTGTAAAACAATATATCCATTGCCCAGGCAACAATAAGACCTGCGATAAGGAATAAGGACGATTTTTTCATGTGTTGCTCCTTTGAGGGGCTACAGCACTGCGATGAGAGATGCAATCCAGGAGATGATTAAGATCACAGCCATTATCGCAAACAGGATTTGAGTTCGCTTCTTACGACGATCCTCTGCTGTAACGCGTTGAGTTGGTTTTGGATCAATTTTCTTGCTCATAATAAATCCTCCATAAAGGTAAGGGTTCAAACCCAGCGAAGACTATCAACCAATGACGTTTTTTCTATCAAATACTCTCATTCTCTTTCAAAAGCTTCCCAAAATGCTTTTTTAATTGAGGTGTCAAGAATAATTTGATCAGGTTATCCTTTATTATTTTAAATCCAGAAGTGTTTTATCATCATCCAAAAAATAAAATCCCGGGAGTACCCGGGTTATGGTTCGAGATACATTCTTATGATCATGCCTTGAGTGAACACGAATAACTTGATTAATTCGTAGAATCTGATGTCGAATTACTGCTAGGGGCAGTTTCTGTTTTCGTGTTTTCCTGGTGGTTGGAAGAGGAGCTCTTCTCTTCACTATGCGATTTGCTATTGGATTGACCCGAAGGTGATCGATGGTCAGTTGCATAAAACCCCGAGCCTTTAAAAACAATTCCCACTGGTGTGTAGATCTTATAAAGAGATTTTTTGCCACATTCTGGGCATACCTTTAATATTGGATCAGAAAACGATTGCTTCTGATCAAATTGCACCCCACAGTTGTCACACCGATAGGTATAGATTGGCATACACTTACCTCAATTTCCTTTACTATTTCTTTCAATTTGGAATTGTAACACTTTAAAAGGAAATGACAAGCCATGATGCTCGATTTTAATAAAACTCTGACATAAATACAAGCCAAATCAATTCGCTTTTAAAACCGATTTTAGGCAAATTGGGATATTATGTTAAGTGAAAAATATTCAATTTCAGAATACCAGCCCTTAGAAATTCTAAATCAGGATTTTTGAATGGAGATATTGATCGTAGTATACTTGGGTTAAGTCAATTGAAATTCTAAAGCCATTTTCGGAGGAGAAATTGAAATTATTAATTGCTGTCGATATGGAAGGTATTAGTGGGGTGGTTACCTGGAATCAAGTGACTCCCGACAGTACAGAGTGGCAGCGGTTTCGCCGGATTATGACTCAAGAAGTGAATGCTGCAATTCGTGGTGCTTGTGATGCAGGTGTCGATGAAATTATCGTAACAGATGGTCATTGGCGCGGAGATAATATCATAATTGAAGATCTTGATAAGAGAGCCAAACTAAATTGCGGTGGTACGTCACCATTTTCAATGATACAAGGGGTAGATCAAGGTGTAGATATTGCATTTTTCATTGGTTACCATGCAATGATGGGTACGCCAAATGCAATTTTGGATCATACCTGGTCGAGTACACGTATTACACGGGTAAAATTGAATGGTCTGGCAGTCGGTGAAACAGGACTGAACGCGGCGGTTTGTGGTCACTTCAATGTACCGGTTATCTTGTTGACAGGCGATCAATCAGTTACTCAGGAAGCACAGGCATTGATACCTGGAATTCAAACTGTACTGATCAAAAAAGCTACAGGTCGGTTTTCTGCAGAGTGTGTTTCCCCTATAGAGAACTGGATAACAATTGAAAAAGCAGCTAAACAAGCTGTTATAGCATTCAAAAATGGAAATAGTTCAAAACCCATTAATAATGCGACACCAATAGATATGGAAATTGAACTTCAAGCTTCAGAAATGGCAGATAAGGTTGCTTTAATTCCTGGATTGAAGCGGATTGATGGTCTGAAGATTCAATTCACATGCGACACAATGCCAGAAGCATATCTCACATTCCGATCAATTGTCCAAATGGCAGGTTAGAATGATCGAAAAAGTAAGCGCTTTCATCCTTCGACCTGGTTCATCCGGATCGGAAATTTTAGTTTTAGAGCATCCTTATGCTGGTTTACAAATTCCAGCAGGTACCGTTGAAGCAGGTGAATCCAGTGATGCGGCTGTTCTTCGTGAAATTCAAGAGGAAACTGGCCTGAGAAACATCGAGATCGTACAAAAGATAGGAGAAGATCAAACCTTTACAGAAGCGGATGAGGCAATTTTGACTCAGACCATGCGATGTTTTTCCTGGCCGGCACAAACAGCTCAGCGCACTGGACCATTATTTACCCGCGGAATTCGAATGAAAATATTTGAACGCAAAGTTGGTTTCACACATATTAATTATGAGGAGTACGATCTCAATCTAAAAACTCCAAAACTAATCGAAAAAGTGGATGGTTGGCTGCCAAGCAATTTTTTAACACATGAAATTCAACGCCATTACTATATTATTCAGGTTCTTGAGGAAACTCAAGAAACCTGGTCCCATTTTGCAGACCGCGGGCTGACCTTTCAAATGCGATGGGTACCGCTTAATCCAAAACCGAATTTAATCAGTGAACAACTAAAATG
Organism: Chloroflexi bacterium HGW-Chloroflexi-8; assembly: GCA_002841995.1. Lineage (GTDB taxonomy): Bacteria > Chloroflexota > Anaerolineae > Anaerolineales > Anaerolineaceae > UBA6170. The sequence continues at coordinate 13,800 of PHBS01000035.1, read as the reverse complement.
GCTGGATTACTTAAATAAATGGGAATAATAATCGCAGAGATCTGTCAGGGGACATTTTTGGCATTCGGGTTTTCTGGCATGACAGATTTCTCGTCCCAATCGAATCAAATTGAGGTGGGCAGGGCCGTATGTCTCCGGTTTAAAAAGACCCGCCAGGTGTGAATGGGTTTGATCAACATTCATTTTTTCTGGTCTGATCCCAAGTCTCCCACTCACCCTGTAAATATGTGTATCCACGGGGAATGCGGGAATTCCAAGGGCAAATTGCATTACGATGGCAGCGGTTTTGAGACCAACACCTTTAAAATGGGTTAACCAAACATGAGCATCCTGGGGAGAGTAGTTTTTTAAGAAACTTAGATCCAGGTTGCCTCTTTCAGCTGTAATCTCCCTTAAAACCGCCTGTATTCTGGCTCCTTTTTGATTTGCCAAACCTGCCGGACGAATACAATTTATGACATCTTGTAAATCTGCATCGCGAACAAGCTCCCAGGTGGAAAATTTGTTTTTTAAGGCATTAAATGCAACATCACGGTTTCGATCATTTGTGTTTTGGGAAAGAATTGTCGAAATTAACTCATCCATCGCATCTAAAGGCAAACGCCATTCTGTATGTCCAAATTGTTCAAGTAAACGGGTGTAGATTTCTTGTGCCTTTAAAGATGAATACATTTGTTCTGTAGAATTACTGTTCAAAGGGCTATCCATCCTACGGTAATCCAGGGTTTTGGACTAAGTGGAAACAAGGTCTTAATTCCCCAACCACAATTTTTTTCCAATTAAAGATGGGGTGTGTGTAAAAATCTTGAAATTCCAATAATTGAGTTTCAGACAACGCACCAATTTGACGCAAGACTTCCAGGCTGACCAAAGGTCGGGCACGTTCTTTAGGGTCTCCATCTGAGATTTTGATAGAGATACCAAGTGCCGGACTGTCCGGCGCAATCGAACCCGGTAATAAACCAATGATTTGATAACCTTCAGCGCCACGTTTTGTAATGATTTTTCCGTCCGTAACTTGCATTAACCTTGTATCGAATTCGTTAAAATCAGCTATCAATTCAGGGTAAGCTGTCATTGAACTTGTGATCATCTTACATGCTTCTGCGCGATTGGCTGATAAATCTGAAGGGTCGCATAATCTGGCAATTCCCAAAGCTGCATTTTCCAGAGGCAATGCAAAAACGGGGACCGAACAACCATCTATGCCGATAATTAAATCCTCGGGAGCGACCTCGCACATTTCTGTAAAGGTTTGAATGATTGTTTGCTGAACAGGATGCAGAGGATTGATGTAATCTTCTTTTGAGAGGTTTCGTAACAAGGCCTGGGCAAGAAAACCGGTGTGTTTTCCGGAGCAATTATGGCGATTTGGACCTGGTTTTTCACCTCGAAGTAGCATTGCCTCGGCAGTTGCTTTATCAATTGCAGGGTGGGTACCGCATAAAAGGTCGTTTTCCTGTAGACCGGTTTTTTCCTGAAATTTCCTGACGATTTCGACATGCATATCTGTTCCGTCATGAGAAGCACATGTTATCGCAATCTCTTGTTGAGTCAGGTTAAATTGTTTTGCACCACCAAGTTCCAGAAGAGGAATTGCTTGCAATGGTTTAGCCGAGGATCGCATATAGCTCACTAATTTTGGGTCACCACAGGAAGCAAATAAATTTCCGTGAATATCCACGATGGCGATAGCACCATAATGAATCGATTCAACAATCCCACCGCGAGTCGCTTCGACAAGGGGAACAAATGTGTTTTCTTGAATCATATGTATCCTTTTTTACTTCAATTAAGTAGTGCTGTCTAGAATTCTTTTTTTGAGGTTTTTTCAAGGAATCTACGACTGTAATTTATTTGCAACCCATAAGCCAACCGTTTTGCAAACAAATCATACTGATCAGCTTGAATGCCGGGAATTTTTTTCATTAAATCAGGAACTAATTTGTTGACTGAGTCTAAACTTGATTTGAATGAAGCTAAGTCCAGGAGTTGTTCATTAATCAGATTCAGTAAAGAAATTTGAAAATGGATATCTTCTGAAGTGAGCAATCCATTTCGACCACCAACAAAGAAATAATCCTGATATTTTGGAGTAACCAATTCACTCAAATGCGAGATCCAATCTGAGAAATTTGCATATCCAACGAATGGCGTTTGTTTACTTACAACTGCGTCACCTAAAAAGATAATTTTTTCTTCAATTAACTCTGGCCAAATCGATCCTTCTGAAATACCTGGTTTGTGTTGAATACAAATCGGGGATTCATCCCAGTGGACCATCATTTGGTCTGTAAAAGTAATATGTGGTGTGCCCCAACGAATACTTCCAAGTCCGTTAAAACTTTCCCACTCCGCACCTGCGTCAGTGGTCTGCGCTTTAATGGAAGCAGGTCGATTTTGAAAAGCATTAGCCGCATCATGGTGACTCAGGATTGTGCATTCAAGTGCTTTTGCGCCCATAGTTCTGTCCATGTGAGCATCTAGCTGAATTAGCATGCGGGCGATCCCACCACCCAAATTCAATAAGGCAGATCGCCATGATCGTGCATCATCTTGTCGAAATGGGGAATCAACTAAAATTAAACCATGTTTTCGGCTGATCGCCCCCAATGTAACTCCAGGATATATTGTTTCAATAAAAACATGGTTTGCTATTTCTTGCATGAATACCTCTAATATTTCTGTTTTGTTTCTTGTTTTAAGGGAAGTAGAATATTGAAACGGCTTCCAACGCCCAATTCACTATCCACCCAAATTTTACCACCATGTGCATTGACAGCCAGCTTACAAAATGCTAGACCTAACCCAATCCCTTTTGGAAATTGCTGTGCTTGCAGGCGCGTAAATTTATTAAATATTCGATCGCGGGCTTCATTAGGAATTCCCGGACCGGTATCCTTTACCCAAAGAAGGAGTTCGTTACCTTGCAACTCGCTACCAATGTCAATCGAGCCATCCAACGGCGAGAATTTTATTGCATTTTCCAGGATATTGATTAAGACTCGTTTCAACATATTTTCATCAGCTTCAACGATGATTTGTTGCTCTGATAATTTAGGATAAATTGTTTGATGTTTGCTGGTACTAACAGGCGAAACAGTTTCAATGGATTCCTTAATCAGCGAATTGATCATAACATTTTTTGTATTCGCAATTGGCTGTCCAGCTTCAAGTCGTTTTATATCGAGAAGGGAGTTTATCAAACGCTGCATCCGTTCCGTTGATCGAACAGCAATTTGGAACACAGGAGATATTGAGGGATCGTTTGGAGGGAGAATGGCATTCAGGATATCCAGGCTGGAAACGATATTTGCAAGTGGAGATCGCAAATCATGATATATCATGGCCATCAGATCCTCGCGTAATGTGTCCAGGGATTTTCTTTCTGATATATCACGGACAATCCATTGAAGTACATCATGATCATTGATTAATACTTTATGCACATGGATGTCGACAGGGATTACTTTTTGGTTCTTATATTGCATTTCAGATTCATAACTGACTGTTTTCCCGGCCCTGAGGTGAACATAATTTTCACCAACAACATGCCAATCGACGGGGAAAAATTCCTGGACATGATGTTTAAAAACACCAACCAAATCTCCGATAACCTGCTTTCCCTGGCGATTGACTTCCAGGATCGTCCCTTGCCAATCAGTGATAAAAATCGGGTCGATACTATCTTCAAATAGTTCCTGATATCTTTGGTTGCTGGCTTGTAAGGAATCATATAAGCTGGCATTGTGAATTGTTATACCAGCTAAATCTGCAATCGTCTTCAGTAACTCAAACTGTTCTTCGGAAAAATAATTGGGTTGAGGGTGTACGATTGTTAAGACACCAACTAATTGATCACGGGCCCGTAATGATAAACACATGGCAGATTTAGCGCCACTTTTCTCAGCAGCGTCATCTGGTCGTTGAAGCCAACGCTCATCTTTACTTGTGTCTTGTATCCAAACAGGTTGTTGCGTCTTAATCACCCGACCAGCCAGTCCCTTTCCTAACACAGCAAGAACCTGTTCTTCAGTAGTCGGGAGAATCCGGTTTGTTTCAGTGATGATCACAGCTTCGATAGGTTCCTGATTCTGGTTTATGGCAATTAAGCTGCCTCGTTCTGCGCCTACATTACTGATTGATAGCAAAATAACTTTGGTTAGCGCTTCTTTTAATTCCAAAGTTGTAGCTAACTCACGGCTTATCCTCAATAATAGTTCGTAAGATGATTTTGTTTGATCAATCGTCATTGTTCCCCTTTGCAACTCGCCATCAAAACATTCCTTGTTGATTTGATAGGAATTATAAAGACTTTTAGGATTGGTCTTTTTTAAGGTAAAAAAATTCAATCCGATTTTGGTCAAGATTTAGTATAGCATAAAAGGGATTTGGTAAATTTGATCAAGGAAGATTAAATTTATTTTTTCTTGAGTGAATTACGAATTGCATCACAGCGCGGGCATTCTTTCCGTGAACATAGCAATGCTTTAGGATTTTTTTGAATATGTGTCTTTACTGTTTGAACTACATTGGTGATAGGTAATGCCATTATTTTTGTATTTCCAATCCTGACCGTTTTTGTGAACGAAGAGAACCAATCTTGAGCTTTATTGAAACCATCTGAACAGCCAAGAAAATTTTTGCATTCCGTCACCCCATGAATTGTGAGTGCCCAACGGGTGAAAGTCTTTCGACCTGCCAATTGTTCTGCAAAATGAATACTGGTGTTCACAGTTTGGTCAACACCAGCTAAAATGACCCAGCCATTTTCCTCCATCATTGTTCTGATCGGTTCAAATGGATTCATTAAGTTTTGACTTTTAAGAATATTGGGTATATTGATTCCAGTAAACGATAAAATTGGATGAGTAGAGCGCTGCGAGTCCGGGTGCTCCAACAATGCCTCCGCTAAGTCTCCAATGAGCGGATCCACTGACATGTCTGGATAGAAAAATTCCGCCATTTTGTTAATGTCTTTACCGCTTCCGTAGATAACCCCGTTATTATCTGGACCAAATTCCGGGGTCACCATGGTTTTGAATGTAAAAGAAGGCATCATCACTTTTTGAAATGTAGCCAATAACGCACCTAAAAAGGAGTCTGCTCCTCCACGAATTTCTCCAAATGTTGAAAGGGAAGCATGGATTATGACAGGTTGTGCCGGGTCAATCTCCAATTTTTTTAAACCAGAAGCGAGATCGCGGTATGAAACCATCCTAAATCCCTTTCTTGCTTCGCATCATAAAAATATGCCCTACTTCTATTTAATTATAGATCAGAATTCTGGATCGGACACAGCACTCATGGGTATAAGGTTCGGTTGAGCAACAACGTATCCATTTCAAGGAAGACTGCATAGCGGGATTTCAGCTGGATTGTTCCTGGCATTCAGTTCGATCTGGAAATAAGGTGAAGGATCGATGGTGTTTTCAATTTCCAATTCATTAAGGTAGTTCCCTGCACCATCATCTTTCACGATTGAAAAATGGAGATGAACCCCGGTGGGTGATCCGGCAGTCCCTGAGAAATTCCCCATGGTGCCTAACAAGGTGCCAGCCTTCACAAAAACTTCGTTTGTCCCTGGAGGAAATTTCGAATCAATAAGTGAATTGCCATCCTTATCTGCCATGTGAGTATAGTAGATCCAAATTTGTTGATTTGGATTAAGTGGATCTTCAGGGATCCGAATGATGATTGAGGATTTCCAGTCTATTTTACGAGTTAGGTAGCCATCCATGACTGCATAATTCGGGGTAATACCTGGCTTTGAGTCCCCAAAGATGTCCAAGCCACTGTGTCGATGCCCTGGACGAAATGAATCATCCCACAAGTATCCAATGAAACCAGTGGTTGGCATAAGAAAAACAGCACCAGGACACTGTTCTTTGGCTGTGATAGACCATTCCGGGTGAAGTTGAGGGTGTTTGATCCATTCAATGACATTTGCACTCCGGGAACTGGTGTCTGCACGGAGCACGAAATAATAAAATCCAACAATCATCGCAAGCAGTGTGATCAGTCCACCTGCCACCCAAATGATTTTTTTCATTAAACTAATTTTGCAAGCATTGACCAGGGACCTGTCCAATACACCTTTACCGGCACGACTTTTCCATGGAGATCATCGTTGCTCTCAACAAAGACCAGCTTATTGGTTTCAGTTCTTCCACGCCAACGTCCTTTTTTGCTTTTTTCTTCAAACAATACGGGAATGGTTTTGTCCAGATAGCGTGCATGTATTTCGGTTGCGATTCCTTCTTGTAGATCTTCAAGAACTCTGAACCTGCGCCATTTCTCTTCATCGGGCACATCGTCTGTCATTCTTCGGGCAGAGACCGTTCCTTCCCGTGGTGAGTAGCGTGCAAGATGAGCAACATCCAATTTCAATTCGGATAAAAGGTCATACGTATCCTGATATTGCTGTTCTGTCTCTCCTGGAAAACCGACAATGATATCTGTTGCAATAGAGACCCCTGGTATTCTTTCACGTATTCGTTGGACCAATTCCCGATATTGGCTATTCGTATAACCACGGCGCATATTTTCCAGCACCTGGTCGTTTCCAGCCTGAATTGGAACCTCAATATGTGGCATAACTTTTGGATAATCAGCAACTGTATTGAGTAACTCATCCGTCATATACATTGGATGTGAAGTTAAAAATCTAATTCTTTCAATACTTTTGATGGAATGCAGGCGTCGTAATAATCCCCCGAGGGTTGGATAATCCGGGTTATCCATACCATACCGATCAACTATTTGACCTAAAAGGGTAATTTCTTTTACACCTTGATCCGCTAAGGATTGCGCTTCAGACAGGATTTCTTCAGGTTGTCGGCTTTTTTCGATCCCTCTGCGGTAAGGAATGATGCAGTAAGTACAGGCATGTGAACATCCCAAAACAACAGAAATAAAACTTGCAACCAGATTGCCCTTTTCTGCGGTCGGCAAAACCAGTTCACCATCCATGTAAGCAAACCGTGTCATGGTCTCATTTAACTCGTAGGATTGCCCTTCTTTTTCAAGGAGGTATTTTACGAGTGGTTCAGGATCAGAAGGGGAAGAAAATACATCTACATAAGGAAAACGCTTCTTTAACACCGGATTGTCTTTGACACCCACCATACAACCCATCAAATTGATGATAAGATCGGGATTTTTATCTTTTAATGGGCGCAAAGAACTTAACCGGCCAACTGCTTTATCTTCCGCGCTTTGGCGAACAACACAAGTATTTAAAATAATGACATCAGCTTCTTTAGGATGCGCCGTATCATGGTATCCCATTTTTTCCAAAGCAGACGCGACTCGCATGGAATCGGCGACATTCATTTGACAGCCTTCAGTCCAAATATGATATTTCATGGACGGTATTATAACAATATTTTTCTAAAAAAGTCTACTAAAACACTCTAAATTAGTACCCTTTTCTGACTGAAAGTAAAGAATCCTGTTAGAATGTGAACATGAAAATAAAGAAAAATAAAAAATTCTGGCCGATATTGGCTGTTATTGTAATTTTGTTTGGTGGAGCGATGGCGTTAAATCCATCTATCCAACGACGAGTTGTATGGAAATGGATAGTCGCTCAAGCCTATTTATCCGGTGTGATAAATCCGGTTTCGGCTATTCCAACCGCAAACGCCATCATTGTGACGGACACTCCTTCTGTAACAATTCCGACAAGTGAAATTCCAAAGATTACACCAACACAGGAAATTCAGGTAACAGCCACGGTAATGCCTACACCAACAAATGCCCCTTTACCGGAAAAAATGATTCTAAATTCACCAGCCTATGAAAAACAGGATATCAACAACTGCGGTCCGGCAACATTAACCATGTATTTACGTTTCTATGGCTGGGAAGGCGATCAATTTACAGTGTCTGATTTAATTAAACCAATTGCACAGGACCGGAATGTCAATGTGGAAGAATTGGATTATTACGTAAAAAATTATGCCGGTTGGCTTAAAACTAATTATCGGGTTGGTGGAAATTTGGAAACCATCAAAAAATTTATTGCATCTGGAATCCCGGTTATGATTGAAGAAACATTTATTTTTGATGAAAGTTATTGGCCGAATGATGATCGCTGGGGTGGACATTACTTGTTAATCAATGGATATGATGATCAACGACAACAGTTTTTGAGTCAGGACTCATTTGTTGGCCCGGATCATTGGTTTGATTATCAACAAGTCGATAAGCAATGGCAAGCATTTAATCGGGTTTATATTCTGGTGTACACTCCAGATCAGGAAGCTACAGTAAAGCAAATTTTGGGCGATAATTGGGACCCGGATACCAATCGTAAGAATGCTTTGGAGGCTTCTTTAAAAGAAACACAAGAAGATCCAAACAATGTTTTTGCGTGGTTTAACCTGGGTTCAAATTATGTTTATTTTGAAAATTATGATCTTTCCACACAGGCATATGACAAGGCTCGGGCAATTGGTTGGCCGCAACGCATGCTTCGCTACCAATTTAGTCCATTTATCGCTTATTTTCATGCACTGCGGACGGATGATTTGATGACCTTGGTGAACTATGCCCTTAAAAGAACACCTAATTCTGAGGAAGCACTTTTGTGGAATGGGTGGGGCTTATATCGAAGTGGTGATAAAGTTAAAGCAATAGAATCATTTCAGGCTGCATTACAGGCTCATCCCAATTATCTGGATGCTGAATATGCCTTGAATTATGTTATGACAAATTAATAACAGGTAAATTCATGAATAAACGCACTCTCCTGATCGCAGTTGGATTGTTTACCTTCTTGTTGGTTTGTTGTTGCATTTTTGTTACTGTAGGCGCTGGAGCATATTTCTTTACCAGAAATATCATAGAAGGTGGAAGTACGGCAATGCAAAATAATGCAACCGTAGAAGCAATTCCTGTTGACCCTCAGAAAACTGATCCGGAATCCACATCTGAAACAAATGGAAATTCTCAAATTGGTATACCGGATACCGAAATGCTTTCGATAATGCGTTCGATTGAAGAGCAAGTCAATGATATCCGTGGATTGAAGCTTTCCAGTGATGTGACTCGTCATACACTTTCCACTGAAAGCCTACGAAAACGGGTTTTAGAAGATTTCTTTGTGGATTATACCGTTGAAGATAGTCAAAAAGATGCCATGATATTGAATTTGTTAGGCTTTTTGGAAAAAGATTACGACTTATACAATCTTTATATAGATCTCTACAGTGAACAAATTGCAGGATTTTACGATGAACTAACCAGAGAAATGGTCGTTGTTCAGGGTGAGGCATTCAGCGGGTCTGAAAAAATGACTTATGCACATGAATTTACCCACGCATTGCAGGATGATGCCTATGATCTGGAAAAAGGATTGAATCTCAACGATAATCGATGCTTGATCGACAGCGAATATTGTTTAGCAGTGCAGGCATTGGTTGAAGGAGATGCAACATTGACAGAATCATTATGGTTGATGGAATACTCCAGTACGCAAGATAAAAAAGATATTTTTAGCCTATACAATGACTATCAAAGCCCAATTTATGATTCTGCTCCCAAATTCCTACAGGAAGATTTTTTGTTTCCATATCGTCAGGGCTTAGAATTTGCGCAAAGCCTATATGACCAGGGAGGATTTGACGCCATAAATCAGGCATATATTCACCCTCCAGTTTCTACAGAGCAGATATTGCATCCGGAACATTACCCGAAAGATGAGCCAGTCTCTCTGAATATCCCTGATTTAAGTGAAAGTTTAGGCTATGAATGGCAAGAAATTGACCGTAATAGTTTAGGTGAATGGTATACCTATTTAATGTTGGCAACACCTTTTGACCCGCATTTTGCCATTGATGAGACTGTTGCCAAATCTGCTGTTGCGGGTTGGGGTGGAGATCAATATGTGATTTATCAGAATGAAGCAGATAACCAAATCTTTTTAGCCTACACCAGCATGTGGGATTCTGATTCTGAATTGGAAGAATTTTGGTTGGCCTTTGTAGATTACGGGAAAACCCGTTGGGGAGAACCTGATAAAGCAAATGAAGTTGACCTGTATTGGGAACAAGAAGGCTACGTGATCACGATTTCCCGTTTTTCCAATCGAATTCAGTGGCTATTATCTCAAGATCCTGATTTGCATGAAAGAGTCTATTTAAAACTTAAGTTCTTCCCTCAGGAGTAACGGATGACCTTAGATATTTCCAGAATAAAGGCATTATGCTTTGATGTTGATGGAACACTCAGTGATACAGATGATATGTGGGTTACCAATTTCACAAAAACACTATCGCCTTTAAGGTTTTTTGCTCCTAATGGTGATTTGACCCGTGCAGCGCGCTGGATGATTATGGCGCTTGAATCACCAGGAAACGTTTTTTATGAAGCTTTCGATCGGATTCACCTGGACGATGATATCGCAAAACTTTATAACACCATAGCACACCGGCACTTAGGCAAAAAACCAAAGAAATTTTGGATAATACCGGGTGTTTTAGAAATGCTTTCTTTCATGATTCACAAATATCCCATGACGGTCGTAAGCGCCAGGGATGACTACAGTACTAATTTGTTTTTGAATCAATTCGAAATCCGCTCTCTGTTTAAAAGTGTGATAACGGCTCAATCCTGTACTTATACCAAACCATTTCCTGATCCTGTAATTTTGGCAGCCACCCAAATGGGCGTGTCACCCGAACAATGTCTGATGATTGGTGACACGACGGTGGATATTCGGGCTGGGAAAACAGCTGGTGCACAGACTGTTGGAGTGTTATGCGGTTTTGGAACAGAGCGTGAACTCAGGAAAGCTGGGGCAGATATGATCTTAAAGAGCACTGGTGATCTTTTGGATTTATTCTTATAAAAAAGCGTTGGATATTATTTTCCAACGCTTTTTATCTAGAAGATCAATCCGAATAATCTCAAAAGTGGACGAGCAGTTGCCATCCCGGGCCATGGAATTGCTGCCAGTACCAGCAATAACGAGACTCCATACCAAATAAAAGAATTGCGGAATTTCTTGTGACTGGTATTGCTATTTTTTACTTTACTGCTACCAATATGCAGGACGATAGCTGCGAGAAGCATGATCATCCAATGTTCAACCGCAAAAAAGCGTGATGCAGGATTCGACATAACTTGTGAACCACCGTTGATTAAGGTTTTTCCCCAGCCGGCAACAAAAAAGAGAATCAGGCCAAGAAGAATTTCGAGATCAAAAAATCCACCATATGCACCTGCCAACTTTCGGTTTTGATCGGTATAGGTTTTTTTGCCAAGCCAACCGATTATGGATTGAACTAATACAATGATTGCTAAGATTAGTACCACCCAACGTGTGATGTTATGCAAAGTTAGTGATAATTGGTAAAGAAATGACATTAAATGCTCCTTTTATGTTTGTTTTACTTTGTTGGTCAGTAATTTAAGAATAAGTTTTTCAACCCACTCCTGTTCTGATTTTAAAAAAAATAATTGGTGATCCAGTAGAATTTGTGTGCCACCGAAATGTTCAGGAATTTTTTCAAGATTTTTTATCTCGTTTTCAATAATTGATTTCTTTTTCTGAAGCAAGTTAATACGGTCGAGCTCAGGAATTGTATCCCAAAAAATATACACTGTGTCATTGCTGAAAAAAGGTGGCTCAAATTTCTCCAAATGAGATCTTAAGGTGGATTGAAAAATAGTCTCACCAAGATCTGTAATCTCATAAACCTTTTTTGCTGGACGTTTTCCATTCGAATCCTCATGTTGGATTACCCAACCAAAACCTTCCATTTTTTCTAATAAATAGTATGCGGTCGGCTTTTTTAGATCAGTGCAAATATGCAGATTCGAATCAATAAATTCCATGAGTCGATAGCCATGCATTTTTTGTTTCCGTAATAGTCCCAGAAGTAACAGCTCTTTTTCCATAAATCCCTTAGTTAAAATAGTCAGATCTGACTATTCATACCAAATTATAATCAAATATCTGACTTAGTTCAAAAAAGGTTGTACAAATCGAATTGATTGGAAAATTCACTTTTTGAGTATTAAAATCAAATGCCTAAGTGAGGGGGGCACTCAGGCATTTGATTTTTTTATTTTACATAATAGTACAAAAAAAAGCAAGATCTTTTAGGAAATTGGTTCATCGCAGTATTATTTTATGGCGTGTTACAATTCCTGTAAAATGCTTATACTCTTGAATATTGGCAGTGTAAGGGGAAGTATTTTTTTGTATACTCTATGAATAAGAAAATATCTAGTTCCACGGAAATTTTTTTTAGGAGCAGGTAAGATGGTGCGGATTGAGTATATCAATGAAATTCGACCCAGTTTAGAAAATGAATTTAACCCTGGGATTTTTATTGAAAGAACTGAAGCGATAAAAGAAGCCTATCGATGGGGAAAAGAACTCCATGATGGACAGGTACGCCTGAGTGGTGAACCCTATTTTGAGACACACTGTGTGTGGGTTGCCTCGTTCATTGATAAACTCGTCAAAAATGAAGCCTGGACGATTGCTGCACTACTTCATGACAGTGTGGAAGATCGGGATAGTAATTTTTCTCAAATCAGAGATCATTTCCCCGGTACTTTAGGGGAAGAAGTTTCTTATATCGTAGATGGTGTGACAAAAATCAGTAATCCCAGGGATGGTAGTTCCAGGGATTTGGAGACTCTCCGGAAAATTGCAAGATTCCAGGATCCAGGTGTCTATTTGGTCAAGTTGGCTGATAAAAGTCACAATGTTTTAACGCTTGGACATATGCCTGAATCTAAACGAATAAAAAAAGCGAATGAAGCCATCCGGGCTTATGGCAAGCTGGCTGGTATCCTCAATTGCTACCGTTGGAGAAGGTGGCTGGAGGATATGGCATTTCCTTATGCAGAAGCTGAAACTTATGAGTTTGTTCGTCAACGTATCGATGTCGATCCGCGTTTAAGCACTTTTTTCATCAACTCTATGCTGACCAATTTAGGTAAATTGATGGAAGAAGCCGGCATCGAAGGTAGTGCGACGGTAACTGTAAATGGTTATTGGCAGTCCTGGCAAAAATTACGTCGTTTGGCTCGAATTCGAAAAGCTTCCATGCATTCTTTTGAAGCTTTGAATGACCTGGTTAGTTTTAGGTTAGTTTTGGATGATAAGGATCCAATGAACTGCTATAGATTATTAGCCAGCGTAAACCGATTTTTTGGACAAAATCTGGATCACAACCGGTTTGATGATTACATTGCCTGTCCTCAAAATGGTTATCGTGCCCTTCAGGTAACTGCCTGGCTTCGAGGCTATGGAGCCATAGAAGTGGCAATTGCAACCGAAGAGATGGAAGGTGAAAATACCTGGGGAATTGTCTATGCAATTAATCACGGCAAGGATATTAGCCATTATCGTCCGATTGAGATCTTTACACCTACCGGTGGCGCAAGATTTCTTGCCGAAGGTTCCACTGTCCTGGATGCAGTCGGCTCTATTCAACAGGAATTTCTTCTGGATAAGATCAGTGACGTGCAAGTTAATGGAAATTCTGTAGTTCTTTCAGAAAAAGTTCGGCCAGGTGATGTGATCGAAGTGATAACCCGCGATAAACGAATTGTCCCGGAGGAGGGCTGGTTATATTTTGTAAACCCAACCACAGCCCGAAATTTACGCTCTGTTCTCGCAATTGAATCGCTTAAGCAGTCTGCAGAAACGGGGAGAAAGCTTCTTCGAGAACATTTAGTGACACGGGGTATATTGGATTTAGAGGATGTGGAAGCATTGTATCCGGAACGGGTTGATAAACTTCTGGAAGAAACCGGGTCTGCGAATCTGGATGA
>PHBS01000222.1 GCA_002841995.1 Chloroflexi bacterium HGW-Chloroflexi-8 | reverse complement strand
TCTGTTAGTTCTTTAGTGAATTCTTCGTCGTCAAGATTGACAAAACTTTCGAAGAATTCCAACGTCTCAGCATCACAATCGTACACATCAAAAAGGGATGTCCCACTTTCTGTAGCGGAATTTGCGTTAATGTATACCATCCGAAAAGCTCCAATAATTTCTTCACGTTCATTAGCCTCGTTATCCTCAGGAGAACTATAAATGAGCCCATCAAGGATATTCACATAATCACTTGGATCTTCCAAATCCAACGGAGTTCTACTAGGCTCCATCCCTATTGATATTCGACTTAATAAATCTGACGTTTTTGTAGAATCCATTTGAAGCACTCCTTCATCCTGTTTAAAAAATGTGAGTTTTTCGATATGATTTCATTAGATGTAAGAGTGATTGTAAAAAAGGGGCGAATATCTAATGGTCATCATTTTAATATTATCTAAAATAACTTATTGATCCAAGGTGGGCAAATTCAATTATTCTGTATGGCGTATGAGAATTATTTCCACTTCAATACCTCGGACAGAATTACAACAGGCTGGAATGATGCCCGTTGAAGTAGAGGTCAGGACTTCTTCTGGAAGAAATTGTGAGCTGCGTAAACGTATCATTACGAAGGTAACAAGATTAGGAAAATTACAACCATACTCATTTTATGTATAATATGAGTATGGTTGTAAAAGGTGAATTAACGAAATTAGAAAGAATAAGAAAGGTTCTGGATGACCAGCACGGTACCCTTTTGACCTCCGATCTGGCTAAATACAGTATTCCTCGAACTTATCTTTCTATCCTGGAAAGAACAGGTGAAATTGACCGCGTTTCAAGAGGTGTCTATAGGGCGGTTACCTCTATTGAAGATGAAATGTTTAACTTTCAAGTCAGGTATAAGTCGTCGATATACTCACATGAGACAGCCCTCTATCTTCACGATTTGACAGATAGAACCCCATTATCTTATTCGATTTCTGTGCCAGTTGGGTATCATTCAATTAATCTAAAAGAGACCGGGTATAAAATTTTATATGTAAATCGAGACCTGTTTGATTTGGGGGTTATTTTGATGAAATCTCCTTATGGAAATGAAATCAGGACCACGAACCTCGAAAGGACGATCTGTGATGTATTGCGGAGTCGGAACCAGATAGGTGTCCAATTCGTGAACGAAGCCTTGAAAAAATATGTAATCCACAAGGGCAGGAATATTGACCAGCTCTACAACTATGCTAAACAATTCAGAATCCAAAGAATCATCAGAGTATATATTGAGTTTCTCTTGTAAATAATCTGGGTAAATCAAATGATCAAAGGATCCTTGCAGCATAATTAATCGCTAGTATCACTTTTGTGTTGAAGTTTATACTAATCACGATTATAATAATTATGATTAGTATAAACAAGGTGGCATCCGATTAACAAGCTGCTGGAGGTATTAATGTTCATCAACCGAAACGCTGAATTAGAGCAATTGAGCCATCTATATAGCTCTGATCATGCTGAGTTATTTGTCCTCTATGGTCGACGGCGGGTGGGAAAAACTGAATTGTTACGTGCTTTTTGCGCTGATAAACCACACATTTTCTTTATTGCGACACTCAGTAGCGATACCGAGCAATTGGCTACTTTTTCCCAGCAGGTCTATGGATTCAGTCATTCTGAAGTTCCCGTTGGTTTTACATTCCCTTCCTGGGACGCAGCGTTCCAAGCATTGGCTGATTTCCCTATGCAACCACGACCCATAATTATCCTGGATGAATTCACTTACCTGATCAGTGGCAATAAAGCCATTCCTTCGATTTTGCAAAAAGTATGGGATGAAAAGCTGAAAAACACCAAGGTTATGCTGGTGTTGTGTGGTTCCTATATTGGTATGATGGAAACAGCGGTATTAGGATACCAGGCTCCCTTGTATGGCCGGCGAACAGCCAGCACTCTCCTTCGACCTTTAGATTTGCCTTCATCTTCGCTATTCTTTCCGCATTATTCCCATGAAGAGCAATTTTTAGCTTGGGCTGTTTTAGGTGGAATGCCTTATTATCTGCGTACTTTTAGCGACAACCAGAATATTTTTTCTAATATCCGCCAGCATATTTTAGATGCTCAAACAGGTGCCCTTTTCAATGAACCGCGCTTGCTGTTAATGGAAGAACTGCGGGAACCGCGCAATTACTTTTCAATTTTACGCGCTATTGCTCAAGGGCGAACTCGTTTGAATGAAATCACGCAAGCATCTGGTGTAAGCGAAGTAACAGCCGTAGCCCGCTATTTGGATATTCTTCAACAGATGCGTTTGATTACCCGGCGTGTGCCTGCAACCGAAAACCAACCCGAAAAGAGTAAAAAAGGGATTTACCAAATCGACGATCATTTCTTGCGATTTTGGTTTCGGTATATTCAACCCAATCAAAGTGGGCTTGACCTTGGTCTAGCTGATGCAATTCTGAAACAACGCATTCTGCCAGATCTGGATCATTTTGTATCTACTGCATTTGAGGAGGCTGCAATAGCCTTCACAGCTCGACTGGCGCAAACAGGTGGTTTAACCTTTCTCCCCGAACGGATTGGTGGTTGGTGGGACCGTGATGCAGAGATCGATGTCCTGGCCATTAATCAAACAGAGAAAGCTGCCCTCGTCGGGGAGTGTAAATGGTCTGTCAACCTGGTTGGAACCAATATTTTGGACGACCTCAAACAAAAATCGCAAGTATTGACGAAGGATTATGGAATTCAGAAAGTACAATTCGCATTATTTGCGCGTATTGGATTTACACCCGCCTTGGAAGAAAAAGCTAGGGTCGAAGGAATACAGTTGTATACCGTGGATTCACTTGTGAACAATCATTAGGTTCAGATATTGTTCTCGAAAGAGAACATTTCAATCAATTTTCGACCTGACACATATTGCAAAACGAATGACTACTTTGCCCCCCTAGGATAAGCTCTTTTCTCTTGCTATACTCAAATTAATCTGACAACCAAATAACCTATTCTTTCAATCGTTGGCCGGACTCTACCTGCTGGATGCGTACATAAAAGGTGCGCGAGCACGAGTGTCCGGCTTTAGTATTTAAAACTTACGTGGAGGATGCATGACGATATTAATTCCGGTGGTGGGTATTTTATGCACCACTTTATTCCTTTTACTGTGGTATCCGAAACAGATCAAAACCGGCAGGTTGGCTGCCCTTTACACGGTTGATTCTGCACGCTCTTTGTCTTCCCTGGATCCGAAATCACTGGATTACAAACTGTTGGCCTCCGGGTTGAACATAAAGCCCATTACCTTTCGCTTACTACGCAATGCTGCTGGTGTATGTGGGATGGTCATCGCCTGGTTGTTTTTGCCAGGTTTGCCGGCGATTGTGATCGGCGGAATTCTTTTTTACATTCCTGGAGCCTGGCTTGATGATCGGGTGAAAAGTCGTGGACGAAACATCGATCAACTACTTCCCATTGCCTTTGGCCGCACTGCTGCCGGGTTGCTAGCAGGTGGTTCCGTGCCGGATGTCCTTCAGCAAGTTGGAGAGTCGTTGGAGCTGGAAAAAACCAATCCGCTCACACCTGAATTTGTTCTCACAGCTTCAGAAATGCGCATCAAGGACCGGGTAGAAGCGCTCCGAAGTCTTGCGTCTCGCAGTCCTTCGGTGTCCCTGTCCAATCTTGCTCAATTACTGGAAGGATACACCGAGTCAGGT
>PHBS01000034.1 GCA_002841995.1 Chloroflexi bacterium HGW-Chloroflexi-8 | reverse complement strand
TTCCAACTGATTATGTCATGATTAGCCAGGTATTCACCAACCTGATTAGTAATAGTGTCAAATACGCTCCACCACAAACATCAATAATCCTGAATGCTTTCGAAGAGCAGGATTCACTTCACGTCCAGGTTTCTAACCAGGGACCACCCGTTCCACCTGAACACTTGAAGCAGATTTTTGACAAGTTCCACCGTATCACTGAAGCAGATCGAGTCACTGGAACCGGCCTTGGTTTATCCATCTGTAAAGGTATCATTGAAGCACATGGTGGAAAAATCTGGGCTGAGAACCTGGCAAAAAGTTTTGTTTTTCATTTCACCTTACCACTCAGGCTTGATGGGATATTGCCCCAATATCCAAAGGATCCAAATGACGAATAAAGACCCGCTTATCTTAATTATTGACGATGAACCACAGATTCTTCGTGCGCTCAAAACGATCCTCCTTGCCAATCATTTCCAGGTTGCCACTGCAACAACCGGTGAGCAGGGCCTCACGCTGGCTGCGCTTCAGCCGCCGGAAGTGATCATTCTGGATTTAAGCCTGCCGGATATGGACGGGATTCAAGTCTGTGAGCAAATTCGGGAATGGTCAAGAGTGCCTATCATTGTCCTCTCGGTTCGCGATCATGAGAAAGACAAGGTGGCCGCGCTGGATAAAGGTGCAGACGATTACCTGACCAAACCTTTTGGGATTGAAGAATTACTGGCTCGAATCAGGGTCGCATTGCGTCATGCCGATCAAAATCTCGGAGCTAAGAAAAGTATTATAAAAGCCGGATCCGTGACGATTGATCTGATTAAACATTTAGTCACACGTGGGAATGACGAAATACGGTTGACTGCTACGGAATTCAAACTTCTTTCCTATTTTGCAGCACATTCCGACCGCGTACTAACGCAACAAGCCATTTTGAACCATGTCTGGGGTTTTGTCGAACTGGACCATGTAGAATATCTTCGGGTTTATATCGGGCAACTCCGAAAAAAACTTGAAACTAATGCAGATGATCCGCAAATTATCGTCACGGAACCTGGTATTGGCTATCGCTTAAAATCCACTGAATAGCTAAAGCAAAACCCATCTTTATAATTTCTTTATATTTACGCGTTTTTTTTTATGCGTTATTTATCTTCTGTATTTATACTGCCTGCATTCATGAATCTCGATCAATCAAAATATTCAAAAGATTTACATGAATAAAGAAAGAAATACAGGAAAAATATGCAAATCGAAAATATTGCGGGCACAACGATATTTGAACCCGCACAAGAAAAAGAATTACCAAAGACATGGAGAGACAGGCTAATTGGCAACCCGCTTCGTACTGCCGATGCTCCACACCAAACCATCAGTAAAACCATCGGTCTGGCGGTCTTCGCCTCAGATGCGCTTTCTTCCACAGCCTATGCCACCCAGGAGATCATGTTCATTCTGGCCATTGCCGGAACTGGAGCTTTAGCACATGTGTTCCCGATCTCATTAGCAATTGTGACCCTGATGATCATCGTTACAATCTCGTATGAGCAAACTATCCATGCCTACCCCGGTGGAGGCGGTGCCTATATCGTTGCACGCGACAACCTGGGAGAATTACCGGCTCAAATCGCTGGTGCTTCTTTATTGACTGACTATATTCTCACGGTGGCGGTATCCATTTCTTCCGGTGTGGCACAAATTACTTCCGCTTTTCCGTTTCTGGTAACTTACCGGGTTCTCATTGCAGTTGGCATGGTATTCCTCGTGATGATCATGAATCTGCGCGGGGTAAAGGAATCTGGCAAAATATTCGCCATCCCAACCTACTTTTTTATTTTTGCAATGGTCACCACGGTTGGAATTGGTCTTTTTCGATTCTTCAGTGGTTCACTGGGTACCGTCATCAATCCTCCTGTTTACAACATTGAAGGCGCTTTGGGGGTGGTTACGCCATTCCTCTTGTTACACGCCTTCGCCAGTGGTACTTCTGCTCTTACCGGTATTGAAGCCATATCCAACGGCATCACTGCTTTTCGTCAACCCAGCAGTAAAAACGCTGGCATTACTCTGATCTGGATGTCTGCTATATTGGGCACTTTATTCCTGAGCATCTCCTTTCTTGCAGGCAAGATTAGCGCAGTTCCTTCAGAAATGGAGACTGTCATCTCTCAACTCACACGAACCGTATTTAATGGACAGGGTTTCTTCTACCTGGCGATGATCGCGGGTACTGCAGTTATCCTCATCATGGCAGCTAACACAGCCTTTGCAGATTTTCCCAGATTAGGTGCCCTGCAAGCCAACGATGGTTTTCTGCCCCGCCAATTGACCTTTCGTGGAAGTCGCCTGGTTTACTCCTGGGGTATCATCGTGTTGGCAATTTTCGCTTCATTATTGATTGTCCTGTTCAAAGCCAGTGTAAATGCCTTGATCCCGTTATACGCAATTGGGGTTTTTCTTTCCTTTACGCTCTCACAAACCGGTATGGCGCGTCGCTGGTGGAAATCGGGTCACTTAAAAGGTGATGAAGAGCTAGTTGAAGCCGGATCCACAATTCATGTTGACAAGAGCTGGAAATTTAAAATGGCGGTCAACAGCTTTGGTGCTGTTACAACTTTCATCGTCATGATTGTCTTTGGTGTCACCAAATTCAAGGATGGTGCCTGGGTTATTGTGCTCTTGATTCCGCTTCTGGTATCCTTTTTCTTTGGCATTCATCATCATTATAAAAGCCTGGCTAAAAAACTGTCATTGGAGAATTTTCATACCAATCCGCGCGTAAAACGACATCGTGTTCTTGTCTTGATTGCCGGCGTCCACCGAGGATCTTTGGCAGCGTTATCTTACGCTCAGACTTTAGGGTCGGATATCACTGCTGTTCACGTTTCTGTAGATCCAAATGAATCGGAAAAAGTACGCGCGAAGTGGGATATTTATGGCGATGGGACCCGCCTGGTGATTTTGGAATCGCCTTACCGCTTATTGGTTGAGCCGGTTCTGGAATACATCAACAAACTGAGTGCTGTTCGTCAACCGAATGAAATGCTCACCATTGTCGTGCCACAATTTGTACCTGCACACTGGTACGAAAATTTCCTGCATAACCAGACTGCGCTATTACTGCGATTTGCATTGTTATTCAAACCCGGCCTGGTGATTGTGGAAGTACCCTACCAGGTATAAACCTTCATTCCCACTCCTGAGGATCATATCGGCGCAGCTTCTTGACTTCCCCATGCTGCCGTTTTTCACCCACCCGCGCGGCTTTTGCAGTAAGCGAAGGCCGCGTTGGGCGGCGTACTTTGGGTTTTGTGGCTGCCTTTTGAATAAGCTCGACCAAACGCTGTGTGGCGTCGTAGCGGTTTTGCTCCTGGGTTCGGTATTGGCGGGCATGAATGATCAGGACACCATCCTTATTAATCCGCCCTGCTGCAATCTTGTATAATCGCTCTTTTACTTCATCCGGTAAGTGGCCTTCAACAACCGAAAAGCGTAATTGCACGGCTGTGGAGACTTTGTTGACATTCTGCCCCCCCGGGCCGGCAGACCGAATATAGTCAAACTGGAGTTCATTTTCATCCAGATTCAAGGTTTCATTTATGGCGATCATTTTACACGTATATTTCTCGAACCATTAATTTGATGTACCCTAAAAAACAAGCACTTTTGATGCCTGCAATGTCCAATCTGACAGTTGTTCCATTGTGCCAATTTGGATTTTTTCAATCAACATCTCTTGATTAAGCCCACGGGCTTTCAGACAAGTCCCTCAGGTTGCTACTTCGCCGTTCCTTAATATATATCCAAGCATTCGTTCGATATTGTAAAAACCCGAGGGCGTTTCCTGATTCTTAACAGCACATTGCACACCATCGCCCATCAGGAAAACCCTGATTGTGGTTAAATCACGTTTTGAAAGACTCATCGCCAAACGAAGCGCATTGTATGCCTTTTCGTTTCCATAGGGACCATCATTGATGATAAAAAGAATTTTCTCTTCCACTTCTACCAGCTTTCTGCCGAACCTTTCTATTGATTAGCCACTCTTCAAATCCTGAATAAAGTATAACAGCAGAAGATATTGCCGCAAAATCAAAAATTACTCTTCCGCACAAGGATTGTTTCAGGAGATTGCATCACACGTTTCAGAAAATGGCGTGGATGGAGTAGACATTCTTTTCCATTCCAGGTAAATTTTTTCATCTTGCGAACGTGAATAAAGAAAAAGACGATTATCAAATGCTATAAATCTGCCGAACAATTTGTCTGCGATAGGTTACTTCCGGAAACCACGGGACTAATTACTTACACATATAATAAAGTGTTGGGCATTTAATCTTCTCAAAGTTTCCATTTAGAATCTTATTCGAATAATGAAACGACCCTCTTGTAAAAATAACTTATATATAGGATAATAGACATTAATTGTCTATTATCCTATATGAAATACTCAATCATCTCCTCACTTGATTCTTTTCCATACTTCACCATTGAAGCAGTTAAACAGCTTCTTGACGGTGAATCCGTTGCTACCGGTACGATTCAGACCTCCCTGTACCGCTGGATGAAAGCCGGTCAAATCATCCAGTTGAAAAAAGGCGTTTATATGACCCGCCGCTTTTTCGAACAGCATCGCGCGGACGCCGATTTTGCACCCATGGTCAGTGCAATTTTGATCCCACAGTCCTATCTATCTCTGGAATATATTTTACAGCGCAACGCCATTCTCACCGAAATGACGTATCCAGTTACTGCGGTCACGCTCAAACAGACCCGTGTTTTCGAAAACAAACTGGGTACTTTCACCTATCGCAATATCAAAGCGGGACTCTATCAGGGGTTTACATTCACCGAATACTTGGGTATTCCAATTGCCCAGGCAACGGTAGCAAAGGCACTTTTTGATCTTCTCTATTTACGCCCCTGGAAGAGCAGCCAACGGTTAGCCAGCTACAATCTGGCAGAAGATATGCGTCTGAACCTTGAAGACTTCTCAGAAAATGACCAGGTTGAATTTGAAACCTTCGTTGAGATCAGCAACAGCAAAAAGATGGACCAGATTTTGAAAAACCTGAGGAAAACCGTATGGCAACCTTAATCCAGTTAATACAAAACATCCTATCACAAAAAGACCCATTGCTGCCTAATGAAACCAAGAGGGTGATCCTCAAGGAATTTCTGCAAGCTTATACGCTCGATTTTCTCTACAATCACCCGGTTTATCGCAAGCTCAATTTTTATGGCGGCTCTTGCCTGCATGCGATTTACGGGCTTAACCGGCTTTCGGAAGATATTGACCTGGATAATAGCAGTGGGATTGATTTGAGTACACTCGATAACGATTTGCTGGCTTTTTACCGTGCCAACATTGGGTATACCGATGTAACGTCCAAGACTCAGATTGGGGAGTGGGGAGTAAGACGAACAACCTTGAAATTCCCCATTTTATATACTTTGGGTTTGACCTCACATACCAACGAACCACTGCATCTAAAAGTGGAGGTCAGCCAGCACAGACAAATATCCATTATCCGCCGGACACCAGTATTGCTATTTGGCAGAAGTTTTGTGGCTGCCCATTTTTCACTGGAAACGATGATGGCCGGGAAGATGTTGGCATGCCTGGAGCGCAACTTTCAAAAAGGCGAAGGTACTGCCATCAAAGGTCGGGATTTTTATGACCTTTTGTGGTTCATGCAGCAGAAAATCCAGCCATTGGATGAGAAGCTGGCCAAAGACGGTCGCCAGCCATACACCGCTCGATCTGCGATGGAATTGCTGGGGAAAAAGATTTCAGATATGAAAATCTCTGAGCTGGCAGAGGATTTGCTGCCTTTGTTTGAACAGCGGTCTTTCATCGAAGCCTGGCTGGAAGGGTTTAAGGAGAATTTTAGGGAGTATGTGAAGGGGTATTTGTTATAGGGATAACAGTCTCCATCACCTCTTCCGCGGCAATCACACAATTTCGTCCTTTATCTTTGGCACGATAAAGCGCCTGATCAGCCTCTTTCATTAATTTTTCTACCTGATCAATCTCCGGCGTAAGACTGGCAACACCAATACTTACGGTAAATTGGACATATTTTAAGTTAGGGTCATTGCTCAAGATAAACTTGTGCATTTCAATATGCTGGCGTATGCGCTCAGCCAGGGCAAAGGCTGCGGTTGGAGGAGTACTCGGTGTAATAACCAGGATCTCATCACCGCCATATCTTGAGACAATATCTGATGCACGCACAACACTTAATATTAATCCTCCCCAATGGCGTAAAACAAGATCTCCAAATGGGTGTCCATAAGTATCATTTACTTTTTTGAAAAAGTCGATATCAATCAGAAGCAAAGACAAAGGCTGGCTATATCTTTTTGCCCTTTTAAATTCTTCTTCCAGACGTTTATCCATATACCGTCGGTTATATATGCCAATTAATGGGTCGGTAATGTTCTCCTGCTCAAGTTGCATAGACCTTCGAATATCCATAGATGTTTGTAAGGAAAGGTTTATTGTCAACCACACATATGCTGCCCCAAAAAAGAACACAAATGGAACAATCAAAGTTGCTGATCTCCAAAAATAAATTGCATAAACCAAGTAACCAATGATGAAACCGAAAATTAAAATGGATTGGAAGTACCATTTTTTACGAATAGGCCCTGGTGCCAGTTGATCAATCAAATTTCGGAGTGGAAACAATGCTCCTACCAATATTAATAAACCGGCAATAACCAAACCATTTGAAAGAGTAACTAATGTACTTTCCATGCATAATCCTCATTTATTGCAATGCAAAAATATTGAAATTCCGTTGATTTTTGGGTGGCCAAAGATACCGTTATTATCGCATAGATTTCTGAAAGCAATTATGGAACCAGTAAATTTAAACTTTCAAATTTGCAATTTGATCGTTTCTGCGTTTTTGGATTTCTGATATTTAACCCAATTTGAATAAAAATATATTGTTTTTACCTTGAAAATATTTTATAATTTTTAAGTCGCCTGTATTATCATCTATCTTTATCGAATTTTTCGATCCACTAATCAAACTGTTCATTGCAAATCGGTCTGGGGAGATCCACATGTAAAGCATTTCTAAATCATTATTTCATTTGTACGAAATAATGAAAAACATTATTTGTCATCAGTAAATTCGATCTTACTGCTGACTAGCTCGAATCCGACAAAAGGTTTTTTTCTGGGAGGGAAAAATCATGAAAAGGAAATTCGGATCCATTATCTATTTATTTGTTGCGATATTTTTTTGTTTCTCGTTGTTGGGTGGAATCAATTCCACCGTTAAGGCTGCTACATGCACTTGGCAGGGGAGTCTTAATACCGATTGGTTTGACCCGATAAACTGGACAGGTTGTGGCGGGATCGTTCCAGGTGAAGCGGATGATGTTGTCATACCCGATGTTAGCAATGACCCTGTCATTCCAAGGAATTTCGAAGTCAGTGCTCCAAATGTAAAATCCATAACCATTGAATCCGGGGCACAACTAACCATCATGGGCGGGATGGCAACAAAAGCCGGTCAATGGGATAATTATGGAATCCTTATTGCTTCAATGTCATCTGATTACTCTATTATTTATTTACAAGGAACTGGTTTGGGAAGCGATCAAGGAATATTTACCAATCATCCGGGTGGAATAATCACGGCGAGTGGTGTTGGTGGAAATCAGAACGATTTAATCATTTATCCAATTTTAAATAACGCTGGCACTGTTAATCTGCAGAGTGCCAGTCTCACTTTAAATAAAGGGGGAAGTCATAACGGGGCATTTCTTGGAAACGCAGGCACCTATCTCTATATAGGAGCAGATGCTCTCAATCAAACCCACAATTTCCTTTCTGACTCTTCAATAGAAGTACCAAACTTCTTTGTTCGCGGTGGAACAACAAATATCGAAGGAAGATTTTGGCCACCTGCAACCGGGAGTGTGCTTTTTGTAACGCCATCATCAGAACATTGCACGCTCAATTTTAAAACTGGTGCAAATATCGTTAATTTAACGAACCAGATTTATATCAATAACTTGGGTAAGTTAATACTCGAACCTCAGACATCAAATTATAGTACTTCGATATTGAATTTATATGATGGTGGAGAACTCTCTAATCTCGATGAATTATCCATTTATACAACTTTTGACTGGCGGGGTGGCACAATCTCGGGCAACGGTACAACCAATGTTCTTTCAGGCACCACATTTAACATAAGACTAAGTGCACATACAATTGATTCTCAAACATTGGTAAATTCAGCAATAGCTAACTGGACTGCAGGGAATATTTCTCTTTCCAATGCAGCAACATTTCAAAATGACAATATTTTTAATGCCAATGCAACAACAACGATGAACGGTGGCACAAACGGATCTTTTATTAATAATGGCATTCTCAATAAAAATACAAGTGCCACAACCACAACCATGAATATCGGTTTTACAAATAATGGAGAAATTAATGTCATCGCTGGTACGTTAACTTTCCCATCCGGTATGACATCCGGCAGCGGTACGATTGTTGATCTTGGCGGTGGTACGTTGGGGAGCGGGGATACACTCTTCCTGGAATCAGGGGCATCTCTGATCGGATCCGGTACTTTAAATGGAAACCTCAACAATGGCGGAGAGGTCAGTCCGGGAAATTCCCCGGGATTAATTACCGTTAATGGCGACTACACTCAGGCAACCTCTGGAATTCTAACCATTGAACTGGCTGGAACAACACCTGCCACAACGTACGATCAGTTGGCAATTACTGGAAACGCTATTTTGGATGGCACTCTGGATGTATCGATACTCGCCCCCTTTGTTCCTGCAGCGGGAAATAGCTTCACCATACTGACGTATGCATCCCGGACAGGTACTTTTGGAACATTGGACTTGCCTGCCTTACCATCAGGGCTGGAATGGGAAACTTCGTATGAAACGAATGCAATTATCCTGACTGTTCGATCCGATGACAAGTATCTCTATTTACCATTAGTCATTCGCTAGAAAAAATTTGTGTTTAGATTAAGATTCAAAATTTCAAAAATATTTCTTTATCGGTTAAAAAATTCAATAATGATTTAAAATGCATAATCAAAAGACTGCCTATAAAAAAACAGTCTTTTGATTTGCATTCTATGATTATCCTTTTGCAAATTGAATAGATGATGCATTTTAAAGTTATAATAACTAAGAATTCGTTCTACTGTTGTAAAACAAGACTGGGTACATGAAACAAAAAAGTAATATCCCTACATTTATTACGCATATGCTCATCCTGTTATCTTTTTTGTTCCTGAATGGATGCCAAAATATAAATCTCCCTGAACCAACCAGTCAAGCCATTCTTCCAACATTAATTCCAACCCCAACATTATATACAACAGCTACCCCGAACATCCTGGGGTCTGGTTTTAAGTTAGACAACTATATATTAAATATTCCCAAAGACTGGTTTTACACGGTTATCAATGATAATCAAATGAACGGGTGGGCATTTACCTTACGTGATCCGGAGATAACCGCAGTTTCCGGTCTGGATGGATGGGTTGGAGGGTTGTGGATTATCTCTCCACTACCATCCGGAATTATAAGTGATGATTTAACATCAAATTTAAGTGATCAAATTTCAAAGTTTTCGGAAAGCGATTTTGCAGCCATTCTTCTGCCTGCTTCACAGGCTGGTTTTCTGGATCTGAATGAAGCTGAAATCCAATTTGAAATCGCAGAAAAAACGAATTGGGTTGGTAAAGATTGTTTGAAGATGACGGGGAAAATCAATTACGGAAGTAGCGAAAACGAACTCTCGGCTGTTGTATACCTGATGTGGACTGATCGGGATTTTATTTCTTATTACCAATTCAGTGATACTGCCCTAAGACCTGAATTTGATCCAATTTTCAGAGCCAGTCGGGAATCTCTCATTATTCCATAGCTAGCATACGATTAACAAAAAAACGGTGAAAAATTTCACCGTTTTCTTGCCCTGCCATTGGTCCCCTGATTAATCGTGTCCCTGGCCGTTATTTCCTTTTCCATTACCCTTACCGTTATTTCCGTTTTCATTACCCTTATCGTTATTGCCTTTTTCTTTTTCTTTATCTTTATTATTATTGGCATTTTCGGAAGGGTTGTTTTTATCAGAATTTCCTTTACCGGGCTTAACCGGATCAACAATTTCCTCGCCGTTCACTGTCAAATCTTGCTTATAGAGCCAGCCCAGACCGCGTTTTTGTCCGGGATGAAGTCCTAGCTCTTTATAAAGGTTTCCCCATCCCAAAAGTTTTCCCTGTTCCATTATTGCCAGTAAACTACCATCACCTGGCAATACAACGCCATCACCAAGGGTAACAAAATTTAATAAATAGTAAGCCTTAGCAATATTACCGAGGCCATAACCATCTATTTGATATGTTTCAATTTGTTCAACGGTTTCGCCAGTAATGCTCGCCAGGAAAGCGATGACAGGGTTTTTCCCTGTGACTGCTTCTTCTTCCGGAGGAACAGTATCATCCGCAGATACAACCCCCAGAGTCCCGAACAATAAAGTTAACATTAGAAATGGGATGAAAAGCCATTTGAGTTTTCTCATAATAATACCTTTCTTCACAATAAAGCTAATAACCAGTATAAACACAATTGTTAAAAAAGAAATACGGATTAATACTTATTTATAAACAATTTTTCTACTATTCTTCAACTATTTTTTCCAACATTCAAAATATTTCCCCCAATAATTCGGAAAAAGTTGCCAGACTTAACGAGAAACCAAATATCCCACTGCCCGGCTATCGTCATCATTCATTAATAATCGGATTTGATATCCTTTCCGAAAATCATCTACATGAATCAAGCGTAAAGAATCAACAAGGTGTGCATCCAGGTCAATAAATTCAAGAACCCGGTTCGGTGTCTCATTAAAAAAAGCCTGGTTGATTCGATTTTGTTTCTCATCCAGGGGAATGGCAAGAGGATAGATCTGCGATTCCATCAAATCCTGAAAAAAATGTGTACCCAGCGAAGGCTCAGGCGGTAATCCAATATTTTCACCAGCCAGTTCAACCAGGGCTTTGGCGTTATAGATATCGCCATATGCTATGGGAACACCCAAATCAGAATTCGAGCTACCCCATCTGCCCGGACCAACGCACATAAAAGTTTCTTTTTCCAGGGCTTTATTTAATTTCCCAATCGCTCTGGCCAGGTGCGCCCGGTCATTTTCGGTTTTAAGCGAAAAGTAGGGTATATGTGGTACATAAATGACATAGTCCATTTGATCCACCATGCCATGCGGGACCACAAAGTGTGTTTCCAGAATAATATCTTCTTCCGGCAGCTTTTTAGGAATTACGACTTGTGATGTGGACATTAATTGAGCTTGCGGGCGACATTGCACCAAACTGATGCAAAAAGTGGGTTGTCCTTGCTCACTTTCACAAATGGACAAAGTAA
This sequence comes from Chloroflexi bacterium HGW-Chloroflexi-8, assembly GCA_002841995.1. Taxonomy (GTDB): domain Bacteria; phylum Chloroflexota; class Anaerolineae; order Anaerolineales; family Anaerolineaceae; genus UBA6170. The sequence continues at coordinate 15,518 of PHBS01000034.1, read as the reverse complement.
ACTCCACATCAACTGGCTGTCGATAAGCGCTCTCCAGTGTATTTAACATATCCCGCATAATCACGGAAAAATTAGTGCGCTTCAAAAATTCATCAAAAGTAACCACCAGGCTTTTTTCGTCCTGATCCAAAACTCGGCTTCGTATGGGGTAGAAGTACCCACCTTGGTCCAACTGGGCAATATATCGAACGGGCGGATAATGAGCATCCAGCACTTTGTGAATTGGAAGCGTTTTAAATGTGTTTTCTTCCAGATCAATGACATCTACATACTGCTGCGAATATCTCCGCATCATTTTTGGATTGGTGGAAGGGCGCAGCATCGGATGACTGAGTGCAATCACCCTTGGATAATCATTGCCCACACGATCAACTGCCCGTGTTCCCAGTCCCCAAACCATACGTACAAAACCATCTTCAGCTTTGATTTGCGGTGCCCATCGGAACGTATTCCGGCTGAATGCTACCCCTGCGCCATGCGGCATGTAATATTTGCCAAATTGCTCGCCTTCCAACTCTTGAATCAAAATGGCCATACGCTCATCGTAGTCCTGCAGCCCCCGGGCGCGACGATAGAGCAGCGCATTGGGATTTAATACAGACCCATAAACAGTCGCCACACCGCGAATCAGGTTGGTTAAGTTTTGTTCAAGGCTTTTTTGATTGGGGAGAAAGACACTATCATATTTACCGGCAAAGGAAGTGCCAAAATTATCCTCCAATTGTGAAGAGGAGCGCACAATCAAAGGTTTATTCCCAATTTTGATCAATAAAGTTCGTAATCGATCCACGATATCGGGTGGAAAAACACCTGCCTGAAATTCCTCCAATAATTTTGGAAAGTCCGAGCGCATTTCTTCTTCAGTTTTATACTTTTGATCGTTCCAGTGCGTCAACTCATTAATGGTCATGAAAGTATAGATTTCAGCTGACCCAATGTAGTAAGATTCGGGGGGCCGCATACAGGTCCGCAATTCATTGTCACGCGAATTCGCCAGAACGCGATGAGCTAAAAGCATTCCAGCAGCTTTTCCACCAATTTTCCCGGCACCAATTTTTCTGCGGCGGATGTCGAGCAAATCACCCAGAGTGAACCATTCTTTAGCAATATTGATGTATTGCAGCTGATCGCTGATCAGATTTCGGATTAGAACAACTTTGGTCTCATGCATGCGTGCTTCATAACGGGATCTTTCGGATGGATCCATACGTTCAAACATCATGGCTTGTTCAAAGACAATTTCCTGCGGTGCAAGTTCCGGATTCACAGAGAGGAGATGCTCTTGCTGGTCAACCCCTCGCTCCGACAAAACTTCATTGGTTAGAATTTCAAAGTCTTCATACGCAAATTGACGGCTAAATAATAGATCCGTCAATTGGTCACGTGTACGCTGCATTCGCAGATCCCAAATTTCTGCTGCTTCTTCGTTATAAGGGTCTCGTAAACCTTCACGCTCCTGAGAAAGAATCGCCATCTCGCGCACGCGATTTTCAAAAGCCTGTGGTTGAATAATGCCGCGGTCGAATAACAACCGGCGCATCGAAGTTCGAATTCGATTACTCAAAATTGGATATTGCCCCAATGCCAGGTAAATTGACAATAAACAATCGGAAGGATTGGGATTTACTGACATTTACCCTAAATGCATTGGCATGATCACATGCGTAAAGCCCTCATCCCCGATCGGTTTAAGGGTTGCAGGTGTATTATTTGCGTTTGTCTCCAGGGCAACACTGGGGGTCTTAATGACATCCAGGACTTCTCTCAAATAGCGGACATTGAAGGCAATTAGCAGACTATCGCCATCAATATTAGCATCCAGCTGTACTTCGGATGTGCCTGTTTCTTCCGACTGAGCTGAAATTTCAACTACCCCCGGACCATCCGGATGTGGTTGAATATGCATGCGGATAATGTTATTTCCGTCTCTTGCAATAATTTCTGATTGCCGGCAGGCCTTCAGAAAGCTGGGTGTTGAAAGAACGGTATGGGTCTTGAAAGAGCGTGGAACAATCGCTTCATAGGGCGGAAAATTACCCTCAATTAATTGTGAGACAAGTTCAGCATCTTTTAGGTGAAAAATAACCTGACCACGGCCAGTTGGAATATTCATCGTCAGGGTTTCATCGCCATTGGTCGCAATCCGCGCCAGTTCGCTCATCGCACGGGCGGGGATAATCGTCGTCATTGGTTTTTTGGCTGGGCTGGAGAGTGATGCAGTTCTCACCGAAATACGGAAACCATCTGTGGCAGCCATGGTAATTTTCGAACCATCAATTTGAGTCAAAACACCTTGTAAAACAGGTCGGGCTTCATCACTCGAGGCAGCAAATGCAACTTGTTGAATCATCTCTTTAAAGGTAGATACATTGAGAACCACGCCTTCCGAAAGCTCAGGAATTGGCATTGGAGGATATTCTTGTGCGTCAATTCCCTTGATATCCGTCACGTTTGAACCACATTTCACGGTGAGTGTTTGCGTTTTGTCATTTAATAACAAATCAACTTTGTCATTCGGTAAAGTTCCAACGAGATCAGAGATCGTCCTTGAAGGCACGGTTATCGCTCCTTCCTGTTCAATCTTGGCGCTTATCCAGCAGGAAATACCCAATTCCAGATTGGTGGCGGAAAGGCGTAAACGTCCTTCATCCGTCGCAATTAGAATATTTGCCAATACTGCCAGTGAACTGCGCGGTGATACGGCGCGTGAGACTGTGCTTAGGCCGTGAGCTAATTCCTGTTGCGATACCGATGCTTTCATTTGCTACCCTCTATTCTTCTCTTCCTGTGTCGTTTTTGGATTTAAAAAGTATACAACGAGAGCCCTAAAAATTCCAGTCTTCCACCTTTTTACTTTTGGCAGCACGACTTAATAAAAGGTAAAAATTGCTTCGTTTTTTCGTTTGACCTTTTTTGTTTGTTGAATATACTCTTAATGTTCTCAGATTCACTGATTTATTGGTAGGGAGGAAATTTTATCCATAGATAATTTTGATATTTGCCTGTTGGCGGAATCCCCTGCCGCTAACTGGACAGCGTTGCTAATCAGCGACGCTGTTTTTAAATCACATCTTTGATTCTTTTTATGGTAGACTCCACAATCTGGAGAACAATTCAATGGAATCCAATTCTGATGTCATTAAATTCCCTTTTTATATCCCATTAAAGGCGATCGGCAAAGATCATGACAATTATGTTAAATTTGTTGTGGACACGATCTCCGAATTCATTGATGATTTAAACGAAGAAGAAGTCAGTATAAAACCCAGTAATGGTGGAAAATATATTGCTGTCACGGTTCCTTTTACCGCCCAGAACCGGATTCAGCTGGATGATATCTATCAAAAATTAAATCAGGACCCACGAACTGTTTTCTTGATTTGATAGAAGCTAGGAAACCAAATCCGACCAAACCACTACCTGATTTCTCCCGTTTTCTTTTGCACGGTACATCGCCTGATCAGCTTGGTCCAGCATCTTACTGATATCGACAATATTCTGGTTTTCGTAACTGGATACCCCTACGCTTACAGTAATTGAAATTTCACGACCATTAAATAAAACTTTCATGTCATGTATGGATTGACACAATCGTTCTGCAGTTTTCCTGGCAGATTGTAAATCAGTTTCGGGCAATAAGATCACGACTTCTTCGCCACCATATCTGGCAGCCAAATCAATCTGACGCAAAGTCATCCGAATGCACTCAGACATCTGGACTAATACTTCGTCACCCCCCAAATGCCCATAAGTATCATTAACGCGTTTAAACAAATCGATATCCATCATGATAATCGATAGGTCATGTCCGTATCGACGGGTTCGTTCCAATTCCACCCTGGCCAGGTTGAAGAAATAGCGGCGGTTATATAAGCGTGTTAATGGATCGGTGATTGCCAATTGGTTCACTTCTGCAAACAAATGTGCATTTTGAATTGCAATGCCTGCCTGGTTACCAATTGATTCCATCATCGCCAGGTCGAAGGTGGTAAATTCACGATTGGGATCATTAGAAAAAACACCCAGAACGCCCATCACAGTTAAGCCCGACATGACTGGTACCCCCATAAAACCAGTGGCACCATCCACCTTTTTGTATCCTTCCAACCATTCCTTTTGTTCGCTTAATTCGGAAGGACCAAGAATGATTCCTTTGCGTTTATCCACAATTTGCCAGGCTAAATATTGCAAATCTCTGGGAATTTTCCTGTCTAATAAATAACTTTCGCTCTGATTCATACCATACTGAAAATGAATATTTAATCCATCCTCCGTTAATAATCCGAGTTGGGTCTCCTGAGAATTGGTTATTTCCAAAGTCTGTCCCAAGAGATCCGATAAAATGGTATCCAATTCCATACTGCTACTGATTGTTCTTGTAATCGCATGCAGCTGTTGTTCACGTTGCAAAGCTTCCTGGGCTTCTTTCGATCTGGCCTCAGCCAGGCTGCGTGCTTCTAAAAGTTCTTTTTCATATTTTTGCCGTTCAGTCATATCCCGGGACACCCCCTGAACACCGAGGATATTTCGATCAGCATCCACAATAAGGCTGGTTTCCACCTCAGTCCACACCGTTGAGCCGTCCTTGCGGGGTTGTTCAAGCAGGAAACGTTTGCTGACTATTTTTTCAATTTGGTCCAATGCAATTTCCCGTGTCATCGCCTGCTTAAGAGCATTGATCGCTTCTGTTACTGTAATAAATGATTCGGGTGTAAGCGCCTGTTCAAGAGTTTGACCCAGGACTTCTTCGACTGTATAACCGCGCAATTTCTCTACAGACGGGCTTACATATGTAAATCCGCCGTTCATATCCGCAGTCCAAATAACGTCTGAAGCATTTTCTGCCAGCAAACGATATTTTTCTTCACTGGCACGCAACCGGTTTTCGTTGATTTTTTGCTCTGTTAAATCATTGAATGCAATCAACCATGTTTGGACAGGATCTGTAAGTCGATTGGTCCGAAAACAAGTCACATGATATTGGCGATCTTGCCTATCTAAAAGGAACTCAACAGATTCCTCATTTTGATCTGGCAACAACTCCCATTGGGGGATGAATTCTTTGACTGTTTTTCCAATGGCACTGGTTTGATTTGTGTTTAAAATATTTTCAGCCACCGGATTTAAGGCGGCGATTCTTTCAACGTCGGTTTTATTTAGAATCATGATCCCATAAGGAAAATGGTCCAAAACCTCATTGATATTAACCGGAGTAAGTTTAAAAAACTGATTCCGGAATAAGCCAAATGCCATAATCGGGAAGCTAAATGCCATTAATAGAGGGGTAGTATCAAACTCCGAAGGTAGTATTCCAACAAAAGTCAATAATGCACCTAAAAAAGGTATGGAAAGACCGAATAATATATAGGCGATTTGATGTCGATAAAAAGATTCGGATTTAAACAAGTGAATCAAAAAAAAGATAGCTGAGGTAATTGTTAACGCTGCTTCGTAAGCAAAATGAATATACAGCCCCTGACCGAATTCGTATTTTAATAAGGAAAGTCCATCCAATCCGTAGAGCTGGGGATTAACCCGCATCAATTGTGTTTGCCCATCTACCCAATATAGGAATAAAACAATGATGGGTTCGATGGTTAAGATCGCAATGGTCCATTTCCGGGTTGTCTTCGCTAAATGTGTATAGCGTAAGGCAAAGATAAAAGTGGCAGTTGGTAGAAGAACGTTTCCAATTTGCTTCAAATTCGCCCAAAATATCTTTCCCGGCAAACTTGGAACAAGAATTTCCAAAAGGTAACACAAGGACCAGATCACCACACTGAATCCAATCAAAAAGGCTGCTATACCACCCGGCAAGATTCTTTTTGCACGAAAAGCAAGGAAAGCAAATAGGCCAGCTACCAAACTGGATAAAGACAAGAGTAATATAAATGGCAGGTAGAGTGGACTCATACTGTGGGCATTCCAAATATAAGAATGTTAGATATAACTTTCCTTTAAAAAAGGGGATAATTTCGAAAAATGGAATCTAAAAATATTCTTTAAGAACTTAACAAGGTAAATTATATCGAATATCGTAAATAATATCCATCAAAAAATTGTTAAAAATGGTTTTTTAAGTATATTATTGTTGGTCCACTGATCGAAAGATACTTATTTCAAATTTAAAAAACAAAAGAATTGTGTGCGAATCCCAGCTTTAAGAAAGCCCTTACCCGGGAGGTTTCGGTAAGCAATAATATGTTCTACGCATCTTGATAATAAATTATTAATATTGGGGTATTGACAATAATGTGCGATATACAGTATAATAATTTCCGGAGGTAAGAATATGGTTATTCAAGATGAAATAATCGAAGGATTACTGCAGGAACTTCGTCGCGGGACAATAATCATTGGGGTATTGAGCCAATTATCCAAACCTCAATACGGTTACTCTCTGGTCTCTTCGTTGGAAGAAAAAGGAATGAGCATCGATCCAGGCACACTTTATCCCCTCTTACGACGATTAGAGAAGCAGGAATTGCTGGAAAGCAAATGGGATACCAATGAAGCACGCCCACGCAAATACTATTTATTGAGTCCAGCTGGACAAGTTGTGTATCAACAACTTTGTGATGAATGGAGACAAATTAATGCCAGTTTGGAGGTTTTGATCGGAGGAAAAGAAAATGAACAATAGTTTAAAGCAACGTTATATTTATGCTGTAACACGGGAATTACCAATGGCACAACGTGCGGACATCGAAAAAGAACTGCATGGATTAATCGAAGATATGCTGGAAGAACGCTCACAAAATCATCCGCCAACCGATAAGGATCTGGAAGAAGTACTGTATGAATTAGGCAAGCCCCAGGATCTTGTCGACAAATACAGGGATCAAAAGCGCTTTCTGATTGGTCCGGATCTTTATCCTTTCTTTATATTCATCCTGAAAATCGTGTTCATGGCCATTAGTATTTCGATGGTGGTACTGTTGATTGTCCGGGGCTTGGTTGAACCTAGTCACGTCTGGGAAATCTTTTTGGAAACCGCCGGGACATTTATTTCTGCTATTTCACAGGCATTTATCTGGATCACGATCATGTTTGGATTAAGTGAGTATTTTGGTTGGTACAAGAAAGAAATCAACCTGCCTGAAGAAAAGGAATGGCGGGTGAGTGACTTGCCACAATTGCCAGATGAACGCAATAAAATCAGTCGGGCGGAATCCATTTTCACGATCATCTTTCTTGTAATCGGTGGCGCATTGGTTAGTTTTGCCTTGGATCTGATCGGAATTTGGATTATCGATCCTGGTGTCAAAGCCATCACGATCCCATTCTTCAACAATCAACTATTCAAAACCTTTTTACCGCTAATTTATGCAACGATCATATTGGAAATCATAGTCGAAATGGTTAAATTGGTGATTGGAAAATGGAATTTTAAGACCGTTGGCGCGGAAATTACCAGTAAAGTTTTCAATCTTCTGGTTGGACTCATCATCTTCAGCAATGCCAATATCTGGAATTCAGAATTTTTAACTCAAATTCGTGAAGCACAACTTCTGGGACCTAACTACGCAAACTACACCCTGATTTCTGGGATCTGGAATAATTTGACTGAAAATATTGTTTTTTACATCATTCTGGTATTTATTCTCAGCATCATCGGTATAGTCGTACGTCTAATTCGACTTAACACAGATAGGAACATGGATATCAAGTAAAGTAAAGTATGAGACCAAAAAAATGACGGCTTGAGCAGCCGTCATTTTTTATCTACTGATTATTTTTGAAATTTACCCTGTGATATAATTTCTTGTGCCGAAGGTGGGAATTGAACCCACATACCCGAAGGTACACGATTTTGAGTCGTGCGCGTCTGCCAATTCCGCCACTCCGGCTTATGAATAGCAAATAGTATATCCAAGAATCATGGAAGGGTCAAGGTATAGATTTTATGAAACTCGGTATTATAGGCCTGCCACAAAGCGGTAAAACCACAATTTTTAATGCTGTAACACGAGGAGATGTCCCCACAGGTATGTCTGCAGGACGTGTTCAGGTGAATACTGCAGTCGTGGATGTACCGGACCCGCGCGTAGACCGCCTTTCTGCGATGTTCAACCCAAAAAAGACAATTTATGCCAAGATTACCTATGTGGATATCGCCGGTCTGGATGGAAGCACCGGTAAGAGTGGTATTTCTGGCAGTCTCCTTAACCAATTAACCCAAATGGATGGATTTATTCACACCGTTCGTTGTTTTGAGGATGACAATGTGCCCCACCAAAGCGGAAGTGTAAACCCGCTCCGCGATCTGGGCATGATGGATAGTGAATTTATTATTAATGATCTCATCGTTATTGAAAGAAAACTGGAACGCCTGGCCGATGAACGTAAAAAAGGTGCCGGCAGAGACAAAGCTGTTATTGATCGTGAAATCGTATTATTCGAAAAAATGCAAATTGCATTAAACGAAGAGAAGCCGCTCCGGGACATGGGCATGAGCCTGGAAGAAGAGGCGAGTTTATCCGGATTTGGTTTTTTGACGCTTAAACCCGTTCTGGTCGTATTTAATCTTTCCGAAGGCCAAACTCCCCCTCAAATTGAGTACCCTCACCAGCACAGCCTGGTTGCGGATTTACAAGGAAAATTAGAAATGGAGATGGCACAGCTTTCTCCAGAGGATGCGGAAATGTTCATGGCTGAATACAACATTACCGAGTTGAGCCTCAACCGCATGATAAAGCTTTCTTATGATTTGCTCCGCCAACATTCTTTCTTTACCGTAGGGCCGGATGAATGCCGGGCCTGGACGGTGCGGAACGGAGCTTTAGCGCCGGAAGCCGCAGGTGTGATCCACACAGATTTGCAAAAAGGATTCATCCGTGCCGAAGTGGTAGCTTATGACGACCTGATCCAATTGGGCAGCATGAATGAAGTCAAAGCTAAAGGAAAACAGCGGATAGAAGGCAAGGAATATCTGGTCAAAGATGGCGACATCTTGAACATCCGTTTTAATATCTAATTCCAATTTATTTTGATTACGGACAGCTCCAGGTGATATCTGGACTCAGGATCATATTCATTTCGGCATTGGTCTGAATGACAACTTTGGTTTTCATCAAGACTCGCTTCGAGTTCCATATTTCATCCTGACCGGTTTTACACCCGACCAGAATAACGTCACTGCCATCACTGAAGTAGTCCTTTGCTTCACTATCCACGACGTGACTGACAACAACATAATCTCTTCCCAGTGCCATAATCTCAAATAAAACATGGCCAGGAAAATAATTGCGATTGCGATAATTCTTAGGATGGTATGCCTTCGCTGAAATAACCAGCGCATTAGGATCTTTAATAAAATCTTCCCATTGCGTTTGAGTAACGTTCCCGGAGTCGGATAACCATTGGAAAGCTTGTTGGTTCAGGCTTTCGGAACGCTCCGCAGGAAGGTTATCCGGAAGGAAATTCATTAAGTAAGGTGTCGCACCAACAATCAAAAAGAGCGACATCCATAAAGCCACAGTATAACCAAGACGTTTGTGGATGTCTGGTTCGTCCTTTGTTTCCATCTGGCTGTTAGTGAAAAAAAGCGGTGCCAGCTGTTTTGAAAAAAATAAACGAGACAATGTAGAAATACTCCACATCAATCCCACACAATAATAGGTCAACGTCACCCAGCCAACCGGCATCAAATAACGTTCGCCGGACGTCATGGCTGCAGAGCTTCCAAGAAAATAGCCGGTTTGGATCATAAATGGAAGTAAACCAACCAACCCATGTTTTTGGAATAGCAGGATTATCCCAAGAAGTACAAAAATCAGGTTAATGGAGATGGCAAAAACATTTTCTAAAGTCAGATCCATCAGCCAGAATGGCGCCAATGGATCGATATCCCATATTTTTTGCGCTCCAATGACTTCCCCGGTTTGAAATTGTAAATTAACGGGCAATTCAGCAAGTGACTGGTATTCATTGTTCAAAAAATGTAATATGAAATCTTTTCCCTGGCTGGATTTTTTATCCACAATCTGCATTTGAGTGAGCACAGGACTGGCTAAATGACCGGATCCACTACCGGCATCAAATCCAGTTGGCTTATTGAAACGCAAATCAATCACTTCCTGAATTTTTTGATAATAAAAACTGACACCATTTTCATCTCTTGCTGTAACGAACCAGGGCATTATTGTCAGGAAAAATGTTGCCAGGAATAACGAACCCGCCAAACTCACCTTTTTTAAATTCCGTTTGTTGATCCAAATAAACATGCCAAAAATAATTGGCATGATGGCTAATGGATTAAAACGTACCAGAGAACCCAGACCTAAAATACCACCCGTGATAACACCCCAAACCGGTTTTTCGGGTTTTTTGAACCAGTAAAAAGCTGTCATTGCGAAAAGGAGCAGAAGAAGCGTCATCAATCCTTCGGTATTTTCAATTTTGACATTCATACCACCGACGGACGAATACAACCGAATCTCATTGCTTCCTTTCAACACCATCAAGGCAGCAATCAGTAATCCACCCGAGAAATGCAGCAACCGTTTTGTAAATAAATATATCAGCATCGGGATGCTCGCCAAAACTGCGACCTGGAAAATCAAATAACGATCAATATTTGCCCCAAAAATTGCCTGTCCAATCGCCAAAAAGACCAGATAGAGTGGTTTATCGGTCAACCAGTGATTGTGAACCCCCTGGCCAAGCCCAACATACAAAGACCCGATACTATAGACCGAATCATCGATCGAAGGGTAACACAAGTTATTGGGTGTATCCGGTCCCGGGCGATCACCTGTGCAGGGTAGCGGAGTACCATTCCAGATTAGAAATGTCACCAACCAGATCATAATCAATCCAAGCAAATGCCATTTGGGTTGCTGAAACCAGCTCAGTTTTGCACTTGAACTGAACATCTGCAAAAGATAAAAGATCACCCAGGCTGTAAAGATCTGCAACGGTGTAAGTATGGAGCTTGCTGGAAAATATAATGCGTCCGGGCTACCAATTGCAACTTTCTGAAAATGGAGAAATGCGAAGGTTATGGCAATTATCAGGAATGACGATACAACGACCAGAAATTCCTTACGGTGAGTTTTTATTTCACGAAGAACGGTTTCCCGAACGTTACCGCTTCTAAGGTTTTTAATAACCAAAATGAATTGCATTGAAATCAATAAGAACAAAGTCAATAAGGGGCGAACCCGTGAATAATCGTCACTCAATGCTCCCAGGCGCTGACCTGGAAACCATAGCGCTAACCACAATAAAATGCCAACGACAATTCCGGAGATTTCGATAAATTGTGATGTTTTTGGATTCTGCAAATATTTTTCTGCGTAACGATGCAGAGATTGTGGCTGGAAAAACCATGCGATTGAACGCGCGAAAATTAAAATCGTAACCAGTACAATCAGCCAGCGTTTCCACGACAACCCAAACAGAAAAGCATTTTTGGGATCCGGGGGAATCGAGAATAAAACCACGAGTGTAATGAAAGCTTCCAATACAGAGATTGCAGCTACCCAACGAAAACGATTTTTCTGTGTTTGGCTGATTAATTCGGGCTGATCTGACAAATTATTAAACTCCCTGGATCAAGGCCTGGATATTTAATGACAAAGGTTTTCATAGCGAACGAACAACCTGATTTACTAAAGTCATTATAATTCATAAAATATTTTCCACTTTCTCCGTGGGGGTTTTTAGATTTTGTTCACGATCAACTCTTGCAGATAAATGCCGTGTTCGGATTCATGTGAATAATCGAGTAAAATTGTCCACGAAAGGTTTGTTAACGGCTTATGAAAAAAACAAAGAAAAGCTGGCTGGGAAAGCTAATCATCACAGGGCTGATCGCTCTGCCAGTATTATGCCTCCTGCTGGCAACTATTTCAGGAATACGATCCATACAAAACCGGGTTGAATCCGGCGAGACAGACCTGGTTCCGATCGACAGTGTTTACGCACGCGGAAAAACGTTGATACAAGAAATTCTGGACCAGGCCCAGCTATCCGATTTAATCAACACAAATGCGGTTTGCGGTAATGAATCTGAGCTATTAATTTTGGCAATTGGTATTGATCAACGCAGCAATGACTTTTTATATGGGTTGGCGGATGTTATTCGCATTGTCCATATTGACTTCAGGACTCCACAAATTAATGTTGTCGCTTTATCACGGGCAATACTGGTCAATGTCCCGGAAGAACGACTCAAGGTTGCCGGTCCGATGCTTTTGAATCAAGCCTACTTCTTCGGGTCCCCGGGCATGAATTATTATGATGGCCCAGACTATGGGGCTGGAGCATTACAGGATACGATCAATTACAACTTTGGAGTCAGCACAGAACGATTTCTGGTGATAGATTTTCAGGCTTTTGTAAGATTTATCGATGCAATCGGTGGTATTGAAGTCAACCTGCCTACCTACGTCGATGACATGCCTTCCAGTTACTTTCCGGCTGGCGTCCAAACACTGGATGGTGCACAGGCGTTAACGCTTTCCCGGGTACGATCAAAATATTCCGACCTGGCACGTATCGACAACCAGACAATCGTCATCAAGGGCATCTTTGAAAAACTAAAAAATCCTCTCATGATCGTCAAATTACCAAAGATCATTGAATCACTTCAGGATTCTTATAAAACAAATATTCCCGGAGATCAACTCGCAAATTTGATTTGTCTGTTGCCAACCTTGAAATCCGAAAATGTTCAGTTTTATAATCCTTCGGTTGATTTAATCACGTCAGATTATGAGTTTATTCCCAACATGAATCAACAAATGGAAATCTTTCGTTGGGATCAGCGACTGGTGGATTGGATTAACGAATCACTTTATGCAAAACCGACCCCATAGTGAATCGCTATACTCGACTTTTCACCTCTATTTCACGACATGCCCGAGGAAATAGGGTAATTGCTTTTGCCACCATGGCCAGTCATGATTTACGTCAAAACCCCAATAGTCAATCCAGAACGGAATTTTTTTATCTTCCAGTATATTCTGGAGTTCGCGCGTATCTTTTAACATATCATCTTCCCAGGCACCCTGACCAACGCAGAAGATGATTTGGCTTTGTTTATATTGCGATATGTACCACTCATCCTGCATTTCCGGTAAATATGCAAGCGGAGAATTAAAATACACCAGGTCATCCATATAATCACCAATAAAGGTGGTTAGTTTATACAAACCACTTAAGGCAATTACACCGTCAAAAACATCCGGATGACGGAAGAAGAAATTGCAGGCATGATATGCACCCATGCTGCATCCGGTTACAATACTTTTTTCCTGCGTACCATCGCTATGCATCCGGATAAACGGTGCAACCTCATCAACGATATACCGGTCGTAATCTTCATGCCGCCGGGCACGATCTGCCGGATGAGCATCCCAATTTGCCCAGGATTGCTCATCAATCGAATCGACCGCAATCACTTTGACTTTTCCCGCATCAATAAAGGGATGAATCGCATGGATCATGCCATTATTCTCAAAATCAAAGAAACGACCGCATTGTGTTGGAAAAACAACCAACGGTTTTCCTGCATCGCCATAGACTTTTAATTCCATTTCCCGATTCAGATTGTGGCTAAACCACTTATGGTATTCAATATTCATTTTTCCCTCCCTTATCGTGTCTTTTGAATTTCTTGAATCGCATCATAAATCTCTTCCAGATAAGGAGAACGAATGATATATCCATAATCCCCCAAAGCATCGCGTAAAATCGGACTGATGGGGTCATGTTGAACCAATAAATGATGAAAGTTTTCCAGAATTTGGTGGTGTTGCATCGTATATTGGTACCTGTTCTTACGACTGATATATGCGCAATGGTATGGGCGCTCATAACGAGCATTGAACTGGTTGTATGCAATCATATTAGCGTATTCCGCATAAATATCAAAATCATTGGCATAATTAAACATATCGGTCGTAAAACCACCAGGTGGGCGAATGTTTGCTTCCAAGGATACAATCTTGCCTTCCGGTGTTTTAAAGAACTCTAAATGGAAAAAGCGTGCTCGAACCTGAAAAGCATGCACGGTTTTCATCCCGATTTCGGTAATATCCTGTGGGATATCTCTCAGTGAATAGTAGTAAATTGGTGTATCTTCATTGACAGTCTCCATAATTCCGCGACTGAAAAAATGTGCAGTATAAAACACAATTTCACCGTTTTGATCGGTAAGCCCATCAAAGGAAAATATTTCCCCTGTAATAAATTCTTCGAATATATAGTCTACTGTGGGTGTATTTTCAAAAAAGCTTTTTAATTCCATGTCATTGGAAATCTTACAGGTGTCCGCTGCACCAACCCCGATATCTGGTTTTGCGACAACTGGAAACCCAACTTCGTTGACCAATTTTTGGGCTTCACGCAGATTTTTCACAATACGACCCCGTGCAACAGGAATACCCGCTTGAATGTAGACTTGCTTCATTTTCGATTTTTGTTTGATCCAGGCAATCGTGTCCAGTTTGGGTCCATCCAAATTAAAGTCGGTCCGCAATCTGGCTTCAGTCTCTAACCAATATTCATTATGGCTTTCAATTCTTTCAATTTTTCCATAATGATGGGTAAAGTAACCCAAAGCTCGTACCAGTTCACCATAACGATGCATGTCTGAAACCCGGTAATACTCCACCAGGTTCTGTTTCAAGGATTCATTCAGGCTTTCATAAGAAACATCACCCAGACCCAGAATATTCACCCCATTTTGGCGTAGTTTTTCAACAAATCGGGCATAATTCGGCGGAAAGTGTGGAGAAAGATAAATATAATTCAAGATATTACGTTTCCTTTATTACAAAGAATGAACACAAATCAGGTTATGGGAAATTATAAACCTTCTATCAACGCATTATACAGAGCTTCTGAACAGGTTGGTAGACACCTATCCCATTAAATTCGCTTTTACAGTACAATTGAAAAAATTTGTGGTACAAAAAGCTTATTTAAAGGAAGAGTATATGGAACACAAGCACGCAACCGATTTTGATAAAAGAGAAAAGAAATATGTATTGGCAGAATTTCCGTATCCATCCGGATCTGGATTACATATTGGTCATGCATTTACATTTACGGGCGCAGATGTATACGCACGCTTTGAGAGAATGCAAGGCAAAAACGTCCTTTTCCCAATCGGTTGGGATGCATTTGGTCTTCCAACAGAGAATTATGCGATAAAATCCGGCCGAAATCCACATGATGTCACTGCCGAAAACACCCTCATCTTTAAACAGCAAATGCAACAGTTAGGTCTCTCCTTTGATTACGAGCGTATCGTAAACACAACGGATCCCTCCTACTACAAATGGACTCAATGGATTTTCATCAAACTCTACGAAAAAGGTCTGGCTTACAAACAGGAAATGCCAATCAATTGGTGTCCAAGCTGTAAAGTCGGGCTGGCAAATGAAGAAGTAGTCAATGGAAATTGTGAACGCTGTGGAACACCAACACAACGCCGTCGGATCAGTCAGTGGGTAGTGAGAATCACAGAATATGCAGACCGCCTGATCGATGGTCTCGAAAAAACC
>PHBS01000221.1 GCA_002841995.1 Chloroflexi bacterium HGW-Chloroflexi-8 | reverse complement strand
ACCTGGACGCGTGGCAGTATCTTTTCAATCGTTTCCAGGTATAGGCGGTAACGGGTTACACCCTCTCCATAAATCTTTGAATTAGTTTGATATTCAGCGGCTCAAAGATAATGCATCCATCACGCGAAGCTTTGAGTTGTTAGAAGTACCGGCTTCTTCTGAAGACGAATTGCGTCGAACCTATGATACAAACTTGAGCCAATTCAAGATTCCACGTCAATTCGTCATCGATGAGCTTCGATTTCCTGTTGGTACGGATGAGTCAGGCAGCCGTAAAAACGCCGATGATGCTCTCTTGAAACTACGATCTGGCGCAACTTTTGAAGAAGTCGCCCAAGCTATAGTCGATGCCGCGCTAACTGCTGACACGCTGGTGTCCGAAGGAAGCCGTGATCCTGAATGGGATCGTGCAGTCCTGGATCTGACCGAAGGAGAAACCAGTGATATCATACGCGCCGGTGATTCATTTTACATCGTGCGGTTGAACGAGCTTAAACCTGCTCGGACGCAAAGCCTTGATGAGGTGCGTTCAACGATCCTAACGATCGCTCAGCAGCAAAATGCCGATGAATGGTTCCAGGCGAACGGTATGAAAACCTTGTTTACAATCAAGGGGAAGCAATATACGCTTGGTTCATTTTATAAAGAATATAAAGAACTTCCGGTAGATCTGCAAGCACAGTACAACGGTCCCAAAGGGATGCAAGACATGGCCGAACAGTTGATCGAAAGACTGCTGCTGGTCGAAGATAGCTATGACCAGCTACTGAACACGCAGAACAAGCCGTTGACCGATGAAGCCAGGCTTCAGGTGATCAAGCAAATGCTTCACCAGGAAGAGATCGACGACCAAATACAAGTATCCGAAGAGGAAATGCTCAAGTTCTATAACGAAAATTCCAATTTGTTGATACTGCCGCCCAAAGCTCGCATTCGATATATTCGGATCGGACTTGGTACCAGTGAAGATGAAATTAAGTCTGCCCAGACAAGGGCCGATGAGGCCTATCAGAAATTGGTACCTGGTATATTACAGAAAGGAGTCGATTTTGCGCTAATTGCGCAAGAGTACTCTGAGGATCCCGAATCGTCCGCGAATGGAGGGGATTATCCGGAATGGATTGGGGAAAGCGAAGATCTGATGACCGAAATACAGCTCCATCCGTTTCATGAAAAGATCCTGACTTTGCAGTTGGATGAAATCAGCAGGCCATTTCAGGTAGATGACAGTTTATACATTGTTCAGGTGCTCGAAAGAACCGAGACAGAGAAGCTTGCTTTCGAACAAGCAAAACCTTATATTCAAGAATTTCTTAATCAGCAGAAACATGGGGAACTGTTATCCCAACTTTCTCAAAAGCTATTTCAACAAAATAATGTTGTATTTTTCGAAAGTGTGTTGCAGAATTATTTCAGCAACATGAATTATACACCGGCGGCTACGGGGGAATAGGGAATTGAACCAAATTGAACTGAGAATACCTTATATTTTCTTCTGTTACCATCATCAAAGTCAAACACTTGCGGCACCTAGGTTCAGGCACGCATCGTGTGAAAAGGTGTTGGTTTTGGTATAATTGCCGTAAAAGGTAGTGCGAAGGTGCATTACCGATAGGATTTATAGCCTAATCTCATCGTCAAGGAGTTGATTTTATGTGGAAAACAATAGTTGTTCTTTCTCTAGTGACCATTCTAGCTATAGCTGGCTGTGCTCCACAAGCTAATGGCCCAGAAATCGAAATTAAAGATGCGTGGGCGCGTCCATCAGCGGGTGTCGACATGAATGGGGCAATCTATTTCCGGATTGTAAATGGCGGAAATGAAGCAGACACCCTACTGAGCGCCGATACTCCAGCAGCAAAAGCGGCTGAGGTTCATGAGTCTATGGCTGACGATAACGGCGTGATGAGTATGAAGCCACGCGAAAATATTGAAATTCCAGCAAGTGGCGAAGTAGAGTTCAAACCCGGTGGTCTGCATATTATGCTGGTCGAACTCAAACAACCATTGGCAGTAGGCGATGAAGTGCAGCTTACTTTACGCTTTGAAAAGGCCGGGGAAATACAACTGATCGTAAAGGTAAAAGAGCAGTAGGATCCGTTCTTCGAGGTAATCAATATGAAGCCTTTTCCTCGGCTAATTTTATTCATTGGGCTATTCCTGCTTCTTTTATTACAGGCCTGTGGACCTTATCAGTTTAAAGGGACTTTATATGAAGATCCTCCTGCCGCGGCGAATTTTGAATTAAGTCGAAGTGATGGCGGGCGATTGCGACTGAGTGACTTGCAGGGAAAAATTGTGTTACTATTCTTCGGATTCACCACCTGTACGGATGTATGCCCGGTAACACTCAGCGACGCGAAACGAATTTATGAGGCGCTTGATGATCAAGCCGAAAATCTTGCCTATCTGTTTATTACAGTCGATCCCGAGCGAGACACGCCCGAAAAATTAGCAGGTTATGTTTCTAATTTCAATGAAAATATCATCGGTTTAACTGGGACAGAAGAAGAACTTGCGGCAGTTAGAGAAGATTATGGAATTTACGCAGCGAAGGTTCCTTTGAAATCTGGGGTAGGTTACACAATGGATCATACCGCTCGCGTTTATCTGATCGATAGCGAAGGCAACTTGCGTCTCACGTATGCATTTGGGACGCCATACGAGGATATTCTGCAGGATATAAAGCAGATCCTGATAGAAAAAGAAAGTCGATAGTCTTGTATCGCTCTCAACTTAATAATGATCCTTAACTGGTGCTTGAATTATTATGCTTCCAGCAATTTCAAAATTCAACACCATTTCAATTGTGTCGCCAGCTTTCAGCTCCTGCTTGAGCTCGATAAGTAGTACATCCAGTTTGTCTGGCTTGAAAATTACTTCCTGCTGAGCAGGTATTGGCACAGACTCCAAGATTTGCGTAAATATGGCTCCATTTTCACCTTTCGAACTCTGCTGTATCTTAGCGGACGAAGCCACTTTGGTCTCTATACTTTTGAGAGTATCTTTATTATCGGTGGCATTACTGATGATGAAATATACCGCGCTGTTTCCCCCCTTGACAGCCGGTTTTACCCAGGTATCCATAACCTTGAATTCGCGTGCATTGGCGCAAGCGCTCAAGAAAATGATCATATTTAGGAGAGTTAACCCTATCCAGTAGCGTCGCATTTTCGGATTCTACTCCAGATTCTACATTATATAAATGCCTTCATATGGTTACGAGCATGATTATGCGATTTCTTTCCACTACTTCGGGATTTCTCCGGCCAGTTCCATATCAATCGCTTGCTTGAAAGTTTCGAGCGGCTGTGCCCCAACAAGCGCTAACCCATTGACAAAAAAGGTCGGCGTGGATTGCACGCCAAGATTCACGGCGAAATCCGAGTCTTGTTGTATCAGATCCTTGTACTTTCTAGAATTCACACAACTCTCAAATTTCGTAATGTCCAGGTTAAGATCGTTTGCGATTTGCGTATAGAGTTCCTTCCCCAACCTATCCTGGTTTTCAAAAAGCTTGTCATGGAACTCCCAGAACGAATCCTGTTCGTTGGCGCACATGGCGGCTTCTGCTGAAGGGAAGGCTTCAGGGTGAATGGAGGTCATTGGCAGGTGGCGGAAGACAAAACGGATTTTTCCGGGATATGCAGCCATTAATTGCTTATATGTATCATCGTTGAAGCGTTTGCAGAATGGGCATTGAAAGTCGCTGAATTCAACGATCACGATAGGAGCATCCTCTGGCCCAAAGCTCGGAAATCCT
>PHBS01000033.1:14096-41658 GCA_002841995.1 Chloroflexi bacterium HGW-Chloroflexi-8 | reverse complement strand
TTTGGACCAGACCCAAGATTTTGCCCTTCCCCAAGAATCATACGAATAGGTGGTTCAGGATTAGGTTTTACTCCTGCTTGAATTAAATTAATCACCATTTCTCTTTGGGTCTCTAACACACCGATACTAAATGGTTGGTATCCAATAATTTCCTGAAAGGCTCTTAAGATTGGAAAGGTCTCATGCGAATCCAATAAACTCACAATGGGTCCAACATGAATCCAGCCACCTTCACCTTCTCTTCCAAATAGATATGCCTGTATCTTGCCATCATTAACTAATTTCAAACAAAGTTGAGGGTAATTTACTAACCTTCGTTGCAAGAAAAAGCTTCTATCGTCTCCAAAAAAAATCTTATCAATAGCACAAATTTGCTCAAAATCGTTCTGAGAAATCTTTGATACATGCGGATTTGTCTCTGGTTCTATTCCCCCAAAAAAACGTAGTGATCGACACACTTCTCTAAATCCAATTCTTTTATAGAGTGGAACAGCTTCTGTAACACTATCTAGAAATATTCTATCAATTTTCTTATCTTTCAAGAAACTTATTGCTGCTTGTACCAGCAATTTCCCAATTCCTTGATTTCGATATGTTGGAGAAACAATGAGGTCTCCTATAAAACCGTTTTTCTGATAAGCAGTTGCAATACAAAAACCTGCTTTTTCGCCATTTAGTTCAGCAAGAAAACAACTATTCATATCATAGTCAAAATATGAAAGTAATTCATTTTTTGTTTCACTATGCCATTCGACAATATGAGTTAAGGATGATGCAAATATTACATCATTAATGTCTCTGAAAGGTCGAATTGTAATTTCATTCGTAAACAATTAAATCTCCTTTGGTAATGTGGAGATTGGGATTGATCGAAAAAATGTTTGGATACCTAATTGAATAATTTGAATGAAAATTATTCGGTAAAAACCATTTCTTCTTTTCCTGTCAATTTTTCTTGAATCCGTTTAACAACCAGTTCGAAATGTTTTGGTTTATGAACAAAATCCAGATCGTTGGTTTTAATGGTAAAAACCGGACATAAATCAAATGATTGTAGCCATTCATGATAATACAATTCCAGTCTACATAAATAATCAGGACTTATACCAGTTTCTATACTCCTACCTCTTTGTTTTATTCTTTCTATCAAAATATCCACCGGTGCGTACAAAAATACTAATAAGGAAGGTGCTGGTAAGGTTCGAACAACCATTTGATAGATTTTTTGATAAGTATTGAAGTCTCTTTCTGATATGTTGCCCATATCATGTAATGCACGGGCAAATATGAAAGCATCTTCATAGATACTTCGATCGATAATTGCGGATCTTGGGTCATTAGCCATTTCTAAATGCTGCTCTGCCCGATGCCCCAAAAAGAATACCTGCAAATGGAATGACCATTTTGCCATTTCCTGATAGAAATCTGGTAAATATGGATTGTCCGAAACGGATTCAAATGCGTTTCGCCAACCTAATCTTGAACCAATCCGTTCTGTAAGTGATGTTTTGCCCGATCCTATATTACCAGCTACAAGCACAAGATGTTTTGCCATTCAATCTCCTAAATTAATTAAGTGATTCTTGATTTATTGTACACACATGTGAGAGATTTATCATGCTGGAGTAAAAACAAAAAAATCTTTTTAAAGAAAAGGATTCTTTTCAGATACACTTGATATGGTTTGTTGTAAATTTAATGTGAAACCGGTGAGCAAATCACCGGTTTCACAATTTTGTTAATTACTTTTTGTCGGGATATATTTTAGTAAAGCCTGGGCTAAATTTGAGAGTGGCATCGTCTGTAACCAGACTCGCCCGGGACCTGTTAATGCGGCTAAAAATAATCCTTCGCCAGAAAACATGATATTTTTTAGTCCTTTAACCGAAGTAATTTCATAATTTACAGTTGGGTCGAAAGCTGCAATGTGACCAGGATCAACTTTAAGGCGTTGTCCCGCGGCGAGATTGTACTCTTTCACTTCGCCAGGAATTTCCAGGAATACGATACCAGGTCCAGTTAATTTTTGAAGAATAAATCCTTCTCCACCAAAAAGCCCCGTACCCAATTTTTTCCGGAAATGAATTTCCATCTTTACTGAAGATTGAGCGCACATGAATGCATCTTTTTGTGCGATGATCATTTGATTTGGAGCTAATAGAAGCGGCAATACTTTTCCTGGTGCTTCAGGTGTAAATGTTATCATCGCGGTTGGGGCACTACAGCTATAAGTAGTCATGAACAATGATTCACCAGAAAGAGCTCGTCCTAAACCGGACATTAATCCTCCTTTGGTGTTAGTCTCCATTTCAATTCCATCTGTCATCCATGACATTCCACCTGATTCCGTAAATAACGATTCACCTTGTGTCAATTCGACTTCTAGTGATTGTAAAACCGTTCCTGAAATTGCGTAACGCATTTACTCCTCCTATTTTCATATTTTTATTATTATAGAAGAATTTATACTGGAAAATAAATATAAATATCACTTTATTTAAAATTTTCTGGATATTGATTAAAACCATAACACACCCATATGGAAATTATTCTAAGTAAACCAGAAAAGAATAATTCTAAACAACCTACTCAATTTCAATATTTTTTGTGTTTGATTTATCTATTATTGTGATTGGCAAGAATCTTTTTTGTCGTCCAATTCGCAGATGTAAAATATAAAAGAAAAATGCTGAAATCAGACAGAGAAATCCACCAATGTACCATAGTAAATTGGGATTAAAATTATCTAGAATGTAACCTGCAGAAGAAGGTCCAATCGTGGCTGGCAACATCCAGATCAATCCAAAGACCGCCATGTATCTTCCTCTTTTGTCAATTGGGGCAAAATTCGCTGCTAAGGCCTGTGAAGTTGGCATGATGATCATTTCTCCAATCGTGATAATAACAATTGCCAACATAAAAAGCCAATACGCGGAAACAAATCCAAACATACTAAAACCAATGGTATAAAAAATTACACCGAAAGCCATTAGCAGGAATGGGGGACGTTCTTTAATTTTCCGAGTAACCCAAAATTGAAATAGAATGACCGTAATTGCACTTGTGGTTAGTAAGAACCCATAGCCACTCGGATTTATCCCTTTTGTGTCTCTTAGAAAAACGGAGAGTGAGTTATACATTTGTTGATAAACCAAACCCATTAAAATTCCTGCGAATAAAAAGGCCATATACGCATAATCTTTTAAGACCTGTGAATATCCTTTAAATGACCCAATAATGCTTTCGTGTTCGGTGATATCCGGGGTTTTTGGTTTTGTTTCTGGCATAAGTAAATAAAATAACAATGCCACAATGCAACTAACAACCGCATCAATGATAAATAATGCCAGGAACGAATAATTCGCAACAAACCCACCTATCGTAGGCCCAATTATCCAGGCAAGATTTCCAACTACTCTTAATAAACCAAATCCTTCAGTTCTTTGGGTTTCGGGAAGAATATCTGCAATCATGGCAGCATGCGCCGGACCTGATATATCCGAAAGAAGACCAACAAAAACAGCAATTGGAATTAGCATCGAAAATTTATTGACTAATCCAAGCGTCAGAGTACTCAGAGCGCTAAATATTAGCCCGAACAGAATTAATTTCCGCCGGCCAAATTTATCAGTTAGTGCACCCCCAATCATTCCACCGAAAAGACCAAAAAATGAAAACAGCCCTAAGATATATCCAGCCTGAGTCATTCCGACACCAAATCTTTGGGTTAAATAAAGTGAAAAAAATGGAAAAAGTAATGTCCCCCCGATACGGTCGATAAATGAAACGACAACGACAACCCAGAATTTTTTGGGGTATTCAAGGTAGATTTTTCTAAATCTGGATACCATTATTTACCTTTTGAATCGAAATAATGTTCTGATTATAACGGCCATTTTTCAAAATGTGTCCTGGCCTAAAGAATAGATTTTCACCTTTATTTACTGATGATTGGCCAGGGGATTTCTACTGGAGGGGTATAACCGTGCTTTTCGACTCCATAGACTCTTGCATAAGATGGTTCTATGCATCCAGTTTGATCTTCTACATCAATTGAATTTGTCCATGATCCAATCGGAAAAAAGACAATTTTCCCGTTTTGGCACAACCAGGTCTCAACCAAATAGGGGTATTGTAAAGAATCCTTCCCCGGGCTAATTGCTAGTAAGTTCCATGAAATGGTCACAATTTTCCCATTTCTCACAGCCTGTACTCCTGTAAGCGGTCCATAATATGGAGATTCTGGGAGCACAATATCTTTTGGATCGATTGGTTCAATGACATTGATGTCTCCCTTGATATTCATCCATTCTGAATTCATCCAGCAAGGATTTGTTCCACCAGTTGCTCTTATTTCAATATAGTTTGTATCGACATTTCTACCAATAATTTCCAGGTTACTACCACCAAGCAATCCATACTTATATAAATACGATTTATGTGGACCATAGAAACAGCTTACATGTTCAGCAATAACCTCTCCGCGAAGAATGCTATAAGTTGGAGTGGGTGATGGTGTAGATGTGCTTGTCAAGGTCGGTGTTATCGATGGGGTTCGTGTAGATGTGCTTGTCATTGTTGGTTGAGGTGAGGGCGTATGTGTATCCGTCCATATGACTTTTACATTCACGGTAGAAGATGATTCTATGGTGTATTGAATTGGATTATTGATAATAATTGGTTTGGGTGAACATGAAATCAAATAGACTGCAATTATGCCAAAATAAAAAATGCGAGATTTCCGAAAAAACATGATTGGTTTCATAAGTATGAATTGTTGATTTATGGCCAAGGAATTACAGTAGGCGGAGAATATCCATGTTTTTCAACTGTATAAATCGAAGCAAATGAAGGTCCATTACATCCTTCCTCATCCACGACTGTGTAGCTGGTCGTGTATTGATTTGGGAATGAAATTGTCCACCAAAAATATGCTCCATTTTGACAACGCCAACCTTCAATGAAATATCCTCTATCATCATCATCAGTCATTGCCATTTGATCCCAGCTTATAATTACTTCGTCGCCGTTTCTAAACGCTTGCACATTTTGAGGTGACCCATACATATTGGATCCGATGGATTGTAAATCGGGCTCAATAAAAATGACGGTGTTAATATCACCAATGATATCAATAACAGATGGAGAGACCCAGCACCAATAATTCAATTTATCAAATTTGACATATAACCATTGACTATTAACATACCGACTTCGAACCGTTCCAGTGTCGCCCGGATATAGATCCGCAGCATGCAAGTATGAACTGGAAGGTCCATAACGACAATGTGCCTGGGTATTTACACTTACAACCGGAAAATTAAATGTGGGTGTAAAAGTAAAAGTTATTGTTTTCGTAATCGTAGGTGTGAATGTGTTTGTTGCAGTTGTCGAATTTGTACTGGTTGAAGTAGGTTTTATTGTTGGAGTTGATGTGCGTGTGAAAGTTTTCGAAATAGCAACAGAAGGTTTATTTGTTGGAGCAACCTGAATAGTTTTCGATGTTTCACTGGGTGTGAAAGTGCATGAACAAATCAGGCATACAAGAAATAAAAAAAAGATATTTTTCATAATTTTTAATTATTGTCTAATTTGTATGGATCGTATTAATGGATGAATATCTAATTAAGAATAAAATCCAGACATTATATCAGATCTATTGTATGGAGTTTTCTTCCAATAATTTCAGAAAGATATTGACCACTCCGGGATCAAAATGTTTTCCACTACAATTTATCATCTCTTGAATTGCTTCAGAATGCGTTCTGCTTTTTCGATAAATTCGATTATCAGTCATGGCAATATATGAATCTACAACCGTGAGTATTCTTGCTCCAAGGGGGATTTCTTCTCCTTTGAGACCGTTTGGATAACCTGATCCATCATATTTTTCGTGATGGGCTAAAATGATTGGCGCAACATCTGACATTTTCTTTATGGGTGAGAGGATATTATAACCAATTATTGGGTGTTTTCTCATTTCAACCCATTCTCTGGGATCCAAAACATCCGGCTTACTGAGAATTCCATCAGGTATGCCAATTTTTCCAATATCATGTAAACGGGCAGACCAACGCATCGTTTGAAGTTGTTCATCAGAAAAGTTAAAAATCCGGCAAATTTTTTCAACATACTTTTCCATTCGAAAACTATGGTCAACGGTATATTTGTCTTTTGCGTCAACTGCATTTGCCAGAGCGATGACAGTTTGCAAATAGTTTGCCTCTAATTGTTCATGCAGGCTGGCTCTTCGAATTGCGCTAGCTGCCTGGTCTGCAACCAGGCTGATTAATTGCAGTTTGTTCGCGTCAAATGGTTCACGCGTCGTTTTCCGCTCTTCACTTAAAACGAGGAGTCCCACAAACTCATCAACGACTTTCAGTGGATATAAACATACACTTGTCGCAAAATCAAGGAATAATACTTTCCTGATTTCATCGTTGATGAATGGATCCGAATTTTCAATGACGATTGGACTTCCCCTTTCAAAAGGAATTTTAAAAAAGGGTTGGGCAGTCAGGAATTGAATTTGGTTTACTTCGGAAATAGGCGTTAATTCGCGTGCAGGAAATGATGCTCTGCAGGTAAAAACGCCAGCTTCGTCCTTGGTTAAGACACGCGAATAGGTAACATTGATACTTTCAGTCGCAAATCGCGCAATAGTTTTCATCATGGCTTCGGAGTCATCGGAGGCAACTAATTGGCGAGACATGTTATATAACTTTCCTAGTTCCTCTCTCCGGTTTTGTTCAAGTGAATATAAGCGAGCATTCTCAATGGCAACTGCAATTTGGTTGGCTAATGTTTCTAATGTGATCAATTCGTCTAACGAATAAGTTGTTTCGGATTGTCTCTGACCTACAAGGAAAATTCCTACCAACTCATTCTTTACTTTCAATGGAATATACAATTCGGCATCTATTTGAGCAAGATCGCTTCGTTCTTGTGCCCATAAAGCTCGGAAATAAGGGAGGACCTCCAGCTCTTTTTTCAGAAGAATTTTATTGTAACTATTCAAATATAAAATAACTGGATGATTTTCTTGAAGACGTAGCCTGACATAAGGCTCCAACCCGACAAATGCGGATAAAATGAAGCCTTCTCCAGATCCCTTCTTGATTAAAAAACCTGCATTTTTTAAGTGAAGTGTCTGAGTGATATCATCCAATATGATTTTTTGGATTTTATCCAAATCCAAGATTGTGGCAACATTACTACTCAATCGCTGCAACATCAAACTTGAGTCGTATTTTTCCCGGAAAAAGAGTCTGTCGATCCATTGTTGGGCACGATCTCTAAAAGGTTGAGCTACTAAAGCAGCCATGATTGCAACAACAATCGATAGACCAAAAATTTCAATTCCAGAATATAAGTGGATAACACTTAAAGCAAGCGATATGATTAAGAAATATCCGGCGCCAATCAAAATTGTCGGGATTGAATAAAGCAGACTCTTCCGATATATGACTTTAATATCCAATAACTGGTGTCTTAGAATAGCGTATCCAATGACACCCGCAGCAATGGTATTTCCCGCAATATCAATAGGATATTTGCCTAATGGTGTGAAATTAATCATAGAAACGACAATAACAATGCCAAGGCCAATAATTAAATATCGAATTCTGTTTCTTCGTACGAGATCATCCGAATTTCGATAACCTCTTATGAGTTGTGACAGACTAAAGAAGTTCAGTAAATAACCTGGCCCAGCAATTAGAGCAATAAAGTCTCCAAATTCATAATTAATAACACCATTATCTACCGATGCAGTTTTTATAACTAAATTGGTAAAAAGACTTAATACCATACTCACAAGAACATAGATATTAGCCCAAACCATCCATTTCCATTGGTAACCAAGAACAACTCTCACAAACCGCATGAGGGTTATTGAAGTTCCCACCGCTGCGAAAATCATCAATCGAAACCAAAGAGTCGGGTTTCCGATAGCGCCCAATAAAAGAAAAAATGCACTTAACGACCACAAGAGCATTGTGAATAAATATAACTGAAATTCCCCCCGTTCGTTTTTCTGTGTTGCTGATTTGGAAATAGCAGCAACAATGAATAATGCTGCATAAAGGAAAAATGCTACGAGGGGAATGATAGTTGTGATGGTTAAGGACATCTAAGTAACGTCTTTTTGCTCCTAGGACATTAATCGTTTGATTACTTTATCGGGAGCCTGCATATGAGTTGGTTTAACATGTGCAAGATCTGCGCCAGCTCGCATTTGTTCATCCATATAACGCGCAAATGCGCCATCTTTAAATCGAGTAATCAGGAGATGGTCTTTCCCTAAAAGATTTTCAAAATCAGAAAATTCAACCGAAATTATTCTAAAACTTTCCCGGATCAGTTGATCAAGTTCTGCCTCGGTTGCGCTGTCACCAGGTTTTAATTCAAGGTAAATATGTAGAATTGGTTTGCCATCCAGTTCTTCCTTTCTTGCGACCCAATCCACATAATTAATCTTCGTTTCTTCAATAACCTGCCAAATTGTTCGTTCGGTAAAACGTACCAGGCCAGCAAGGTCAATAATATCATCACCGCGGGAGTAAAAGCGAATTTGTGGCAACATGATGCCTGCTTCATCGTCCTGCAATGAAATACATTCAATCAAATCACCAACCCGATAGCGGGTAAAGACACCTCCCAATAAGTTGGTGAAAACTAATTCATAGATACCAGGTTGTAAATCGCTAAATAATACGGTTCTTGGTTTGAAATTCTTGTCTTGTTTATTTTTTATATGATCTTCATAAGGAATGAACTCCAGGAAATTACCATATGGCATAAAAGTCATTCCTTTGGTCGTCCAGGATTGAAAAGCTAATATACCTGCTTCGGTACATGCGTATCCTTCCAACGGATCTTTACCCCAATAATATTTAATTTTTTCTCTAAAAATATCTGTATCTGTACCACCCGTCAGAACACCTTGAAGATTCCAGATATCCTTTGGCAATAAGTTTCGTTTGCCAATTTTGGCGGATACAAATCCTTTAATTAACCGAATTAATACATTTGGACGAAGCATTGCAGCCGAAAACTTAGTTGATCCACCACCAGTTTCAAAGCGTTCTCCAATTTTTGCCAGAATGCTTGCCAGACCATAAAAGTAATCAAGCCCGGTAATCATTCCTAACTTAAAACCAACATTAATCCGTTCAGCAAAACCTAATTTTTCGCCTTCCTTTAATGAAGGCACAAAAGTAAATCCGCTTTGTTCCTCAACAGAAAGGCTTAGATAACCCGACATATAAGGAGGAGGTGCAGTGCCCAAAAGACATACGTTCTTAGCATCGATCATCACTTCGCCTTTTCGAGTGGCTGATGAGCAAATGATCGCTGCCAGTGACCCTTCACCTAATTGATCAAACATGCTTTTCGTATATGGCGACCATTTCCAAGGATATTCCCCTGATCTTCCGGATGTTCTCATCCAGGCATATGGTTCAAATGGAAGTGCATCTGATTTTTGTTCATTCAAGAAAGGATAATAGTCTTTGTATGACGTCAGTGGAACTGTGTTACAAAACTCTTCCATTGTTGATGGCACTTTTGGGCCTAATAGATGTTTTCCAATTTCACTCTTTTTCAAATAATCTATTTGTTCTAAAAGTAGCCTTTCTTGAATTTTCATAAATTCTTGAACATTGAGATCGAGGTACCCACATAATTTTGTCCAAATCTCAGCTTTTTTTCCTTGCCTAATTAATTCAGCGGTCGTAGTCATTCTTATTCCTCCCCAGGAAAGTATTTTGGTTTTGTCGCTTGGATCAATAATGGGTCAGGGACCCAAAAACTTTTGGATGGCAATTTCTCGATTTCAATATTTGTAAAACCAACTTTTGTGAGTTTTTCAAACCAGGAATCAGTGGTTTGCACATTTGCGACAGCTGTCGCTTCAGCCCAGGCACGGTCTTTGTTTTCAGTTATCAGGAAATAAATGTATGCCAGAATCTTTATGAAAAAACTGGCAATTGGTTTACGCCATAGACTGCTTCCACCAACATCAGCCAGTGAAAATCGTCCGTCGGGTTTTAACACTCTATAAACTTCTCCAAGTAATTTACTCACATTCATATGATGTGTTGCCAAACCACACATAGCCAATTCAAAAGAATTTCTTTTAAAAGGCATCAGCATTGCATCACCAGTGGCCAGATAAATATTGGAATCCATTCCCGACTTAATGATTTTATCCTTACCATGCTTCAACATAGCATGCGTTATATCGATACCAGTAATCATTACTTGACGTTTATTTTCGATTAATCGCCTGGGAATTAAGCATGTACCTGTGGCAATGTCCAGGATATGTTCTCCAGGTATTGTTTTTGTATTTAAAATCAGGCTTTCGATAAAATTCTCATAACTCCAACCCCAAAATTTCTGTAATTCTTTATCAACCACTTTCTCGTAACGGGGTGCAAGTTCAGTAAAGGCTTCTTTTATTGTTGTTTTTTCTTCCATAAGGAATTTCTCATAATTGGATGGATTAGATGAATTGGGAGTTTTGTTATTAAGAAATCAAAATTGTAAAAGGTATAAACAACATTTATTGATCAGAAATAATCTGCTAAGCAAAAATTATACAATATTAAAGAATTGTTACTTAATTTATGGACCTGTCAATTAAGTAACAATTCAAAAGGTTTTGTTTCTCTGTATATTCTAGATCTGCAACAATTAAAAAGTCACGTGATTAAGTCTAGCACTCACTATAGCTGCAAGCGTAACACTTTCTACATCCTTCTTCATTCACAAATGCAGCTTGACCGCATTCCGGGCATAAATCGCCAATTTGCATCATTTTTTGGGTTGCTGGAACTTCTACGGTACTGATTGGATGTTTTCTTATTCGATCGGAAGTGTTTTCGGGAACGTCCGATCCATTTTCTAATCTTTCCTCACGACTCTGAAGATAGTCTGTTAATATTTGGGCAAGCCCGTCTGGTAAAGATCGAACCCTGTTTGGTCCAAAGCCGAGAGGTCTTCCTCCACCAATACCATTCAATTGCGAAACAACATCTTTTAATCGTACGCTGGGTTCAACAGTGGATGTAAGTCTGAGGATATAAGAAATCAATCTTCCAATTGCTTCTGATACGGCTGCGGTATCTGAACCTGCTTTTGCAGAGTTGATAAAAACTTCGAAGGGTTGGAACCCGCCATTTTCGTTTATGGTAATAAAGGCTTTTCCGAGAGGAGTGCCTATTTGATAAGTGAAACCATTTAAATATCTTGGTCGTGGTTTTTTACTTTCCGACCATAATGTGGATGCTTCTACAGAGGATTCTGTTCTGACAGAAGCTGAGACTCCTATTTTCTTTTCATTCGCTGTGGCATGTGTTTCCAAAACAACACTTTCACGCGATCCGGTGATATAGACTGTAATTCCCTTACAGCCCAATTCCCAGGCAAGTTGATAGGCCATTGCAACATCATCTTCGGTCGCATAAGATGGGAAGTTTATTGTCTTGGAAAGTGAATTATCCACAAAAGCCTGTAAAGCTGCCTGCATACGAACATGCTCTTCAGCGCTAATGTCTGCAGATACAACGAAAGTGTTTCGAATTTCCAGTGGAATAGTGATAATGTTTTGGCAGGATCCTTCATTCATCACCTGTTCAAATATCACCTGGCGTTGTTCCGAGTTCATTCCATATTTTTCCAGTGCTGCTTCGAATGCAGGGCTGGCATAGGTGAGTTGTAAGTCCTTGCCATTATCATTTACATGACGAATATAAGCTAAAGCAAATACAGGTTCACACCCATACCCTTCACAACCTGCGACTGTTGAAATTGTGCCTGTAGGTGCAACAGTGGTTTGAGCGGCGTTACGAATGCCATATTGTCTGATCTCTTCATAAAGGGATGACCAATTAATCGTTGGTCGATCATAGTTATTAATGTACTCAATAATGCTTATTGGAGGTTTCCAGGTGATATTTTCCGGGTCATAAATGGAACCTTTAATTGCTGGGAAGGGACCCCGTTCTTTGGCCAATGCAATACTTGTACGCATCGCATGATACCGGACAAATTCCATCACCTGAGCCCCAAACTCTTGACCATCGGAAGATCCATAACGAATCCCAACACGGTACATCAAGTCTGCCAACCCCATGATCCCTAATCCGATTCTTCGCGCCCGAAATGCAGACTCACGAAGTTGTGGAACAGCTGGAACATATGCATTTGCTTCAACTACATCATCAAGAAATATGGTTGATAATTCAACATCTTTCCTTAATAACTCCCAGTTAACACTTCCATCTTCGGTAAAATGTCGAGATAAATTTATCGAACCCAGACAACAACTTTCATAAGGTCCTAACCATTGTTCTCCACACGGATTGGTCGCTTCCAAGTCATACAGATGTGGTACAGGATTGGAGCGATTTGCAGCATCAAGAAATAATACACCTGGTTCACCATTGTGGTGCGCTTGTTTTACAATATCCAGGAAGAGTTGGCGAGCGGGTATCTTTTTGTATGTAACAATTGGATACCCATCTTTTTGTATTTGGTCGATTGTGCCACGAAATTTCTTGTGATCTGGTGAATTAACATCCGGAAATTTCAGTTCCCAATCATCATCATTCTCAACTGCACGCATAAAATCATCAGTAATGCCAACCGAAATATTAAAATTTGTTATGGAATTCTCATTGGTTTTACAGGTTATGAATTCTTCAATATCGGGGTGATCCACTCGTAAAACTGCCATGTTAGCACCACGGCGCGTTCCACCCTGTGCTACTTCACCAAAAGCGTGGTCATATACACGTAGAAATCCAATTGGTCCGGTAGCTCTTCCTGCTGATGATTTTACAAGTGTATTTTTTGGTCGAAGCCTTGAAAAACTAAATCCATTGCCTCCACCGGTTTGTTGAATTAAAGCAGCGTCCCTTAAAGTCTGGAAGATACCAGCCGAGGTTTTTCCCATATCATCGTCAATAGGGAGGACGAAACAAGCAGCGAGTTGGCCAAGTAATGTGCCTGCACCTGTGAAAGTTGGCGAATTAGGGAAAAAGCGTTTGTCAATTAAAAGATTATAGAATTCAGTTGCTCTTTGAATTGGATCATTTCCCCAATTCTCCTCTACTGCAGCAACGTGATAGGCAACCCGCCAAAACATTTCTTCGACTGATTCAATCGGTTTACCGTCTTGACCACGACGTAAATATCTTTTTACTAGAATTTGGCGTGAATTTTCTGTTAATTCAATTTTTGGGAGGTCGGTAGGCATGGGGGGAGTTGGTAATAACCCTTTATTGTTGCTCACTACCGTATTAATTACTTGTTCACTCATTTCAATCCTCCAATAATTAGACTTCCAATAACCTGTCGATTTCGTTTCTTATGGCTTGAAGATCACTCAAGTGTAAATAAACTATTGCGTATCGGATGTATGCAATCAGATCAATCTCTTTAAGATGTCCAATGACCATGTCTCCAACGATTCGGGAAGATATTTCTGCTCTCCCCAATTTTTGTAACGAACTTTCGATTTCACCAACCATACGATCTATTTCACTTGCAGATACCGGACGTTTTGCACAGGCAATTCTCATACCGCGTAATAACTTTTCCCGATCGAATTCTTCTCTGGTTCCATCTCTCTTTATAATCAGGGGAGAAGCAAGAATGGGGCGTTCATATGTGCTAAACCTTTGCTCACATGCTTCGCATTCTCTTCGACGTCGGATACCGCCGCGCGCATCATGAGTAGTATCAATTACATGTGATTTGTCACTTTGGCAATAGGGGCAGTTCAATGCACCCTCCTTTGATGATCTGACCACAAATATGAAAATGATAATGAATCTATGTTTTATGATAAATATACCCCTACATATGGGGGTATTTGGTTAACATGGGTATATCTATGGTCTTCATTCTAGCATAAGAATTTTCTAAGTGCAAGGAAGAATAGCAAAGTAAATACTTAAATTTTTCATGAAATTTGAATTTATGTTCTATCTTCGGATTCGTAAATTATTGACTGGTTTTTTGACTAAAATGGCACTCATATTTGGGGGGGATTTAAAATATTATGCTTGCGATCTCCACTATTGGTGGTGTTAATGGCAATTAAAACAAATTTCGTCCAATCAATATTAAATTAAACTGGAAATAAAAAATCACCGAGCGCGTTTCGGTGATTTTTTTTAGAAATTTTTTTTGTTTTGTTACTTTCTAATTGTGGGGAGAAAGTAACGCTATTTGAACAATTGGGGGAAAAGTGGGAGGAGAAATGGAGCCTGTATGAGACTTTTCATAACTGAATTCCTTTTTGCATTCCTCGCCTTGTTTTTTCCCCGCTCTACTGAAGGCTAGCAGAGCGGGGATATTCAGGGGGGAGGGACAAACCGCTTATCGTTGCGAACGATTTCGCAGGAAAGCGGGGATATCTAAATCGTCTGTATTAAAGACGTGTGATTGAAATTCAGTTGATGCCGCCACTGGACGTGGTTCAGACCTTTCGGATTGATTCGATGTTGAGATTTTGCTTTCTTCATTACGGCTAGCAGGACGAGGTTCGAAAGCTGGCGTTTGTCGCACGCCTGCACGGTCAAAACCAGTTGCGATGACCGTGATACGTACTTCATCTCCCAGATTTTCATCAATCACTGCTCCAAATATCAAGTTGACATCTGGATGTGCAGTTTCTTTAATAATTGCGGCTGCTTGGTTGACCTCAAACAGGGTCAAATCTGAACCACCCGTCACATTAAAGAGAATACCTCTTGCACCATCGATTGTTATGTCAAGCAATTGACTTGAAATTGCAGCTTCTGCAGCGACTCGTGCGCGATCTTCACCGGATGCACGACCAACTGCCATCAAAGCAGCTCCACCTTCACTCATAATTGCGCGAACATCAGCAAAATCAAGATTAATCATTCCAGGTACAGTAATTAATTCGGAAATACCCTGAATACCCTGTCTCAACACGTCATCCGCAATTCTGAATGCATCTTGTAGACTGGATCGCTTATCCACGATTTGCAGGAGGCGATCGTTCGGAATTACTATCAAAGTATCTGCGTGTTCTTTCAAGCGGGTTATTCCACCTTCTGCAGATTTTTGTCGGCGTGCACCTTCAAAATTAAATGGACGGGTAACGACACCAATCGTTAATGCGCCAACTTCTTTCGCAATTTGGGCAACAATTGGTGCTGCACCAGTCCCGGTACCACCGCCAAGACCAGATGTTACAAAGACCATATCTGATCCCCGAAGAACTTCATATAATTCTTCGGCAGATTCTTCTGCAGCTTTTTGTCCCATCTCAGGATTGCCACCCGCACCTAAGCCACGAGTGGATTTATCACCAATTCGCACGCGGACTTCTGCTTTTGAAAGCAGCAAGGCTTGTGCGTCTGTGTTGACTGCAATAAACTCGACTCCAGACATACCTTCCTGGATCATACGATTTACGGCATTACAACCGCCGCCGCCAACACCAACAACTTTTATTCTTGCAAATGATTCTGGTTGAATTTGAGACTTAATATCCATTTTCCTACCTCCCAAGTAGTAAAAAATAATGAAATTGATTCAGATGTCGCCTGGTTAGGGGGATATCTTCCTTAAGAAATCCATAACTTTAGAAAGCAAATCTGAACCGCCTCCTTTCGATACAAACCGGCCGCCACGCGCAGGCATGGTCGATTCGTTCATCGCCAAAGCAAAATATAACAATCCTACACTTGTTGAATATGCAGGTGAATTCAATTGATCGACCAAACCAACTAGGTTTTCTGGACGTGCCAATCGAACTGGTAAACCCAATATCTTGCTGGCCATCGGTCTTATCCCTGGTAATAGACTTGTTCCACCAGTTAAAACCATTCCAGCAGGTAATAAACCATCATAACCAGATCGTTTAATCTCTTGTAAAACCAATTCAAAAATTTCTTCGACTCGCGCTTCAATGATGTGAGCAAGATCTCTTCGGGGAATTTGGACCATCGATTCGTCCCCAAAACTTTTCACGGTGAACATTTGATCTTCTCCAACCTCATCTTTTATGGCGTGACCATATTTGATTTTTACTTTTTCAGCCTCATCCATAGGCAATCGAAGACCATGGGCAATGTCGGATGTTATATGATTTCCGCCAACTGCAAGAACCATCGTATGCCAAACATCCCCATCGATGTAAATCGCGAGATCAGTGGTACCTCCACCAATGTCGCAAACAATTGCGCCCATGTTCCGTTCGGTTTCTGAAAGTACAACCTCCGCAGATGCCAATGGATTTAGAACGAATTGATTTACATTAACTCCGGCACCCTCAACACTCTGTCGAATATTTTCCACAGTGGCTGCTGCAGCAGTTATCATATGTGCTTCAACTTCAAGTCTAAAACCATGCATACCAATAGGAGATCGAATTCCATCCTGTCCATCTACGATAAAACCCCGTTGGATCACATGTATTATTTCCCGATTATGAGGGATATTTACCGCCTGTGCAGCCTCAAGAGCCCTTCGCATGTCATTTACATCGATCATCCCACCTGATACTGCCGCAACGCCGCGATTGTTTACTGATGATATATGAGATCCAGCTAAACTTACTTGAGCATCCGAGACCTCCAAGCCACAAGATCTTTGAGCCTTTTCAATTGATCTTGCAATGGCTTGTGATGCGGCTCCCAAGTCAACAATCGTTCCCTTGCGAATCCCTTGAGAAGGTTCAATTCCTACACCCAGGATTCGGATTATGCGTTCTCCTTCAATCCGACCAATCAAAGTACAAACTTTCGTCGTACCGATATCAATTCCAACTACAATAGGCTCTTCCATTTTTTTCTACTCCCGAAAATAAGGTGCATTTAAGTGCTCAATACTGACCCATGTGGGAGCTATCCCTTCTTCACTTAATTTATCAATCAAAGCATTATAAGCGTTCAACCTGAAATCGATATTGTCTAAGGTAGTACCAACAAATACATCCCATCCGCCTTCGGATTTCCACCCTAGACCATGGTTCTTATTATACAGGATTTTTGATCCTGCAGGAATTTGTAGACTGAGTTTAAACGCAGCATCCACCATAGCTGGGTCAACTTGATCACCATACCCCTGTATTTGGGCTATAGAGAAGCTGTTTTCTTCGATAGAATTTAAGATGGAATTTCCTTCCGAAGGCTCAATAACGTCTGCTGTTTTGACCAAAGGTGGCATTGCACCCGCATTAACGACTAACAATTCACCTGGATCACCGCGGGATGGAATAATAATTCCTTCGTTATCAATCCAATACGTTTCTTCCTCAATCTTCCAGGCTAAAACCGGTTTCCTCTCAACCAATGAGATCCGGATATGATTTGGAAGAACTACATTAACAGAAATATCTTTCAATTCAGGAAATGCAGACATTAAATCTGATTTTGCTTTGTTTGCATTCATCCAGACAATGGCTTTTTCATCAATATCGAGTACTGAATTTAAATCGGAAGGTGTGAGACGGTTTAGACCTTCTGTTTCCAATTGATTAACGATAAATATTGGCGCATTAAAAAGAAAATAAATCATGACAATACTAGCAATAAATAATATCGTAGATAGTAATCTCCAACCGATTTGGATCTGGGGAATAGAAGGAAAGCGGATTTCTGCTCCAGTGTTCCCTACAGAATAATGAAATTGACGCTTTACTTTTTGAGGCGTAGTCATTGGATACGTTAATCCGGAAACAAGACCACGTGTGAAAATAGGTGTTGGAGTCCTTTTCTTGTCTGAAGAAATATTTTCATGTGTTTTCTGGATTCGGGATTGGACTCTTTGATTTTGTCTCTCACGAACTTGATTAGCGCGGTTGGGGGCAACTCGTATATTACTCATGCTTCCTTCTTTCGATACTCTCTAAACGATAACGATTTTTCATTGTGTCTGTCTTTTGCTAGGTCAATCAATCTGGTTATCAATTCGGTATATGGAATGCCACTTGCTTCCCATAACTTGGCATACATGCTAATTTGAGTAAAACCAGGAATTGTGTTCAATTCATTTAAATACAATTCTTCGGTGTTTTGATCGACAAGGAAATCAACTCGCGCCATCCCTGAACAATCAATTGCCATAAATGCTCTTACCGCAATATCACGGATTTTATCCATCATCCCAGTTGGCAATTCCGCGGGAATAATTAAAATGGATACACCATTGAAGTATTTATCTTCGTAGGTATAAAACTCATCTCCGGGGACGATCTCACCTGCAATTGATGCAGCGGGAAATTCATTGCCCAGAACAGATACTTCAATTTCCATAGGTTTATTGAGACCAATTTCAACCAATATCCGTCGGTCATAGTTTGCGGCTTCTTTTAATCCATTGATCAAGGCTTTTCGATCACGACATTTACTTATCCCAACTGAGGAGCCTAAGTTAGCTGGTTTTGTAAAAAATGGGTAAGGTCCCAACTTTTCGCAACGATTGATTACTTCATCCAGGTTTGAAAGGATCTCTTTTCGGGAAAAGACAATGTCATCCAAAACATTTATCTTTATGCCACGCATGATTTGTTTAAAGACCGCTTTGTCCATTCCTACAGATGAACCTAAAACTCCAGCCCCAACATAAGCAATTTCGATTAAATCCAATAATCCTTGAATAGTTCCATCTTCACCAAAAGACCCATGTAAAACTGGAAACACAACGTCTATTGTCTTATATGGTGCCAAAATGGTAGAACCGTTATGAATAGTTTCGGTGTAGATGGTGTGATTTCCGGATTCTGGTAGGAAAAAGGCGCGTTGTAGGTGATTCAACTCTCCTTTTTCGAAGCTGTTTATAACATCGTTACCAACCATCCAGGTTCCAGCACGCGTGATTCCAACTTCTACCACATCGAATAAGGATCGATCAATCATATTTAAAACTGAACGAGCAGATAAGAGAGAAATTTCATGTTCTCCGGAGCGTCCTCCAAATAAAATCGCTACAGTTAGTTTTTTCATAATCTTATTGTTCCACTTTGAAAATTCTGTGATGATTGTTCTGGAAAACCTACAAGTTCTATTTCTAAATCGAGGTTGACTTCGAATTTTTCATAGACGGTTTTTTGAACTAATTGGATTAATTTCAAATAATCATTTGATGTTGCTCGTTCCGAATTCAAAAAGAAATTTGCATGGATAGAACTTACGGTAACACCACCTACACTGGTCCCTTTTAATCCAGCGCTCTCAATTAATCTGCCAGCAAAATCACCCGGAGGGTTTTTGAACATTGATCCCATACTTGCACCAGTTGGTTGAGTTTTCTTACGGTAGTTAATAAATGTTTTTGTCCTTTTTTGAATTTCTTCTGGATTATCCCGAAAACCTTTTAATATCGCAGACAAGATCACTGCTTTTTGAGGTTTTCTTTTAAGTACACTGCATCGATAGGAATACTCCATCTGTTCTACATTCCAATAGACTGGTTCAGATAATTGTTGCAAGATTTCGACCAGGATAAGGTTATGACTCATATCACTCTGATGTGCACCGGCGTTTCCATAAATTGCACCTCCAATTGTTCCAGGAATTGTTGCTGCCCATTCTAAACCAGCAATACCAACCAAAGCGGCTTTCCTGGCGACAAGACTCAGATTTGCACCAGATTCCACATAGATTTCTGGAGGATTTTTATCTATGTTACAAACGATATTCTTGGAGCGATTTAAAATAACGACACCATTAAAACCATCTTCATGCACAAGAACATTTGACCCTGATCCAAGGATTTTATACGGGAGATCATTTTCCCAGCAGAATTTTATTGCATCTATAAGACTTTCACGATTGTTGACTGTAATCAATACTTTAGCTGGTCCCCCAACCTGAGCAGTTGTAAAAGGAGCCAGGGCTAAATTTAATTGGCATTTTTTACCAAATTTTTCTTTGAGAATTTCGATCGCTTCGTGAGAAATTAACATCATATCCTGGTCATTCGGTTTTAAGAAAATTGATTAGCTTGTCAATAATTAATGATTTATTTTCAATCGGATTAATTTTTTTGGTCTGTCCCATTGAAGGTAAAAAACATAATTCCATGGGATCCTGGAAATGATTGATGTCCAATTGTTTTAAGTGACTTCTTGATTTTTGTTGATTCGTTTTCGAATTATTATTTTTCATTGGACACCTTCTTTAAAATGAAAGCTGGTTGCTAAAATTTTATTGATCTGATCTGCGTCACCAGCAGAAAGAACAATGAGGACATCACCACTTTTTAATTCTTTTGAAAGGATCTCTATAATTTCCGGAATGGCAGGTATGTATCTCACATCAGGATGGTTCATTTTCGTCAAAATTTGTTGGCTTGAGATGGAATCATTTTTTTCACGGGAAGCAAATATTTCACTGATAATGACATGGTCCGCCTGGTCGAAAGATTGGACAAAC
Source organism: Chloroflexi bacterium HGW-Chloroflexi-8 (assembly GCA_002841995.1). Taxonomy (GTDB): domain Bacteria; phylum Chloroflexota; class Anaerolineae; order Anaerolineales; family Anaerolineaceae; genus UBA6170. Next base: position 21,235 of record PHBS01000033.1, on the reverse strand, counting down.
TGATCCATTAAAGTGATAGTTCTTGTAAATGTATGAGGTTGCCAAACAACCCATAAATGCTGATCTGGAAATTTGTTTTTAGCTGCTTCTAGTGTTGCTTTAATTTCAGTGGGGTGGTGCGCATAGTCATCAATTAAAGTAATACCATTAAACGTTCCTTGAATATCGAATCTCCTACCAGTTCCAGTGAATTGTCGCAACAATCGCGAACTGCGTTCCAAATCCAGATTACATTTGTGAGCGATGACCAACGCGGCCATAGCGTTTTGAACATTATGTAATCCAGGTACTATTAGTTCAACTTGAGCTAACTTTTGGGTATCAGTTGGAGAATGGAAATTAAGACCAAAACTATATCCGCCGTTGCTATTCACTGTTACATCTGTGGCCTGATAATCGTTTGAAGCTTCTAAACCGTAAGTAAATCTACGGGTTTGTGATAAATGTGGTAACAAACTCTGATTACCTTTATCATCACCACAAATAACAATAAATCCTTGAGGATTTATTTTCTTAGTGAATGCCAAAAAAGCTTGAAAATAATCGGCATAAGTTGGATAACAATCCGGATGATCATGTTCCATATTAGTGATTATTTCAATAAATGGTTTAAGTCCAAGAAACATTCGGTCATATTCATCTGCTTCAATAACAAAGTACTCGCCCTTACCAGCATGAGCATTAATACCCAAATTTTTTGAAACGCCACCAATGATATAGCTTGGATCCTGATCCAGCCCTGCAAGAAGCCAGGAAATCATCGCAGTTGTAGTCGTTTTCCCATGCGTTCCACCGACTGCAATTCCTTTATGTTGTTCTATGACTTCACCCAAAAATTCGGACCGTTTTAAAACAGGTATACCCGCTTTTCTGGCAGCATCTACTTCAACATTACTATCCGGTATGGCAGAGGAGCGAACAACAAGATCCACTCCAACGATATGATCCGGACTATGATCTTCGTAAACATTAATTCCAAGTTTTCGCAGTTCAATCGCCAGAGGCGAGAGAACATGATCGGATCCGCTGACAATATTCCCTTTTTCATGCATCAGGCGTGCAATTGCCGAAAGGCCGTATCCTCCAATACCAATAAAGAAAATATGCTTTCTCAAAGAAACACCACCAATACAAAAACAAAGGCTACTGCAACAGCAAAGTAAATTATTGGAGCTTCTAATAAAACTGGGGGCATATACAATAACAGTTTTTGTGCAGCCTGACCAATTTCAGATGCAAAATCGGGTCCCGTAATAATCGAAAATGGATAATTCGCATCGTGCATGTAGAACCACAGAGATCCGAAAATAAAATATCCATTAATTGCTCCAAGGAAAAGTCCCAGCAAGATATCTTGAAATGCTTCTCGTACAAATCGCCCTGAACTGGCTATTCTGGGAATTTTTGGAGTTTGATATCCGAAAAGTACCAATGAAACTAACAAAACGGATCTTAACCAAAAGATGGAAGTTGGTGAATCGATTGGGAGTGTATCGCGAATAAATGGAACAAATCTTTCCAGTACCGAAATGATAAATAAAGAAAGAATGACGCTGAAACTGACTAATAATTCCCGAGCCCAACCTCTCATAGCACCAATGAGTGCGAATAAAATGACATACATCCAAAAAATTACATCCAGTGAAATCATGCCATACCCCTTTCGGAATTTCGTTGGGCAGATGAGGTCATAATTAATTCTCCAATTTTGATCGCCGCACCTGGTTGATATAATTTTTTCATTGCGGTTTTCAATGCCATTAATTTTTCGGGATTTTCCAATAATTTCTCGATTTCGTTAAGAAGCTCAGTTTCCAATTCTTCATCATTTAACAAGATCGCAGCCCCCTGATCGACCAGATATTGTGCGTTAACTTTCTGATACCGCCAGGCATATGGATATGGGACTAAAATTGCTGGTGTTCCAAACAGGGGTAATTCACCAAGTGTTGATGCACCAGCGCGTGACACAACCAGATCTGCACTTGAAAAAGCAGCTGCCATTTCTTCATGTAAATAAGGAAAAACGTGATAATTGGGTAATAATCCAATTTCTAAATTCTTTGTATTTTCTTTGATTTCATTCCAATCTAATTGACCGGTAATATGGATGATCTGACATTTTTTCAATAAATCTGGTAAGTATTTGGCTAGCGCGCGATTAATCGATCGGGCGCCTTTACTGCCACCAAAGAAAAAAATCACAGGTAGATGATTTGACAGGTTTAATTTTGCTAAGGCTTCGTTTTTCGAAATTGGCTTTAGGTCACTTCGGGTTGGATAACCAGTCACCAACAATTTGGATTGATTATTAAAAAACATCTGCGATGCTTGCGAGGTGAGGGCAATTTTGGATGCAAATCTAGCCAGGAATTTCAAAGCTAATCCAGGCTCAATATCAGGGACAAATAAAACTGATGGAACATTTCGTGCTGCAATTGCCATAGGAGCTGCAACATATCCGCCTGAGTAAAGGATTACATCGGGATTAAATTTTCTGATTATTTTCCGAGATTCAGAAATTCCCTTGAATAATTTCCAAAGATTGGCAGGCAAGTGGCTAATACCCACTCCATGGACACCGGCTGCTGGGATTGCAGTAAATGGGATTCCCAGGCGCGAAATTAAGTCAAATTCCATGCCACCCTGACCGCCAACCCATAGAGTCTGCTCGATCCTATTTTCTATTGCTTGAAGTATGGCGAGCGCCGGATACACTCCGCTGCCTGTCCCGCCAGCGCAGATCAACAACCGCATTGAATGGATTCCTTTCTGAATATTTGTCCTTAAAGTTGTTTCGTGAGACGCTAAGCAAAAAGCCAATGCCTACTAAAACTGAAACGAGACTGGAACCACCTAGACTAAAAAATGGTAAGGTATTACCTCCAACCGGAACCATGTTAAATAAACTAGCGATATTTAAAAATGCTTCTGTTATGATCCAAATACTTATTCCCGAAGCGATTAATTTTCCTGACATATCATTCGACTGAATTGCAATTCTTAATCCCCTGAGGAATAATAAAAGAAAAAGGCCAATCACAAGCAGACAACCTAATAAACCCATTTCTTCAGCGACGACTGTAAAAATCGTATCCGATTGTCCTACTTCAAGTCCAGTGAATTTAACAGTACCCTGACCAATCCCTACTCCAAATAATCCACCATCGACAATTGATTCGATTGAACGTTTTACCTGGCTGATTGCATCATAAGGATCTTTATATCCTGCGACAAATTGAAACCATCTTACTGATCCAGTACTGGTGGCTTTAATGATGCCAGCGAAGAATACCCCAGCAACTCCAGCAATAAGTACGATTTGTTTCCAATCTAAATCAGCCATGAATAACATTACACCGCTTATCGCAACTAAAGTCAGAATTGCGCTGTAATCTGGTTCCAAATACAACAAGAATAAAGTTAGACCGAGAACGAATCCAATTGGAACTGCCCAAAAAGTAAGATGTTTAAGATTTTCCTGTTTGGATTTCAACCAAAATGCGAGATAGAGAATAATAACGACTTTTGCGATTTCTGAAGGTTGAACACTCCCGTTGAAAAATGTGCGGGTTGCACCGTGTCTCACTGTTCCAATTATCAATACAAGAACTAGCAATCCCCAAGTGGCAAATAAGCCTGGCAACATCCACTTTTGTAATTTTCTATAATCAATTAAAGATATGAATAACGCACAAATAAGACCAAAACCTGCGAAAAGAGCTTGCCTTAACACATATGACATAGGTGAGCTGGATTCGGAAGTGTAGTAAGCTACTGGCATACTCGCAGAATATAAAATGACTAATCCGAGAACTAATAACGTTAGAACAATGATTATGATTGGTAAATCAATTCCGGTCGTGAGAAAATTTGGTCTTTTTGTGTTGCGTAAGGGTTGAGTCTTTACTGCAGTTGTTGTACCCATAATCGAAATTTTTCTCCTCTCTCCTCAAAATCTTTAAATTCGTCATAACTTGTGCCCCCAGGTGAAAGCAAAACAATATCGCCTGCTTCTGCAACAACCGAAGCTGCTTCCAAAGCGTTTTCTAAATTTTCACTGTGAGAAATTGAATAGGGTCTTTTGTTTGATTCTATTGGTCCGATTGCAGCTAATATCTTTTCTGAAGCAGCACCAAACACGATCACATGATCCACTTTATTGTGAATTAGGCTTGCCAAGCGGTCCCATGGTAGATCTTTATCTTTACCACCTAGTAACAATACGATTGGTTCATAAAAAGACTTGACCGCAGCAATTGTTCGTTCTGGTGCAGTTGCGATTGAATCATTGAACCATTTGACGCCATTCACTTCTCTAACGAATTCAAGACGGTGAGGGACACCAGTAAAATGACGTACGGTATTTTGCATAATCTCTCTGGGAATACCCATTTCATGGGCAATGGTGAAAGCGGCCAAAACATTTAATAAATTGTGCTCACCTCTAAGTTTGAGATCCTTGATCTTACATATTTCCGATGATTTGCTATCTGAAAGTATGAAGATGCTGTCGTTTTCTATATAAGAGCCATTTCCAACCAAATTACATTTCTGCAATCCAAAACTTGCAATTCTTCCTTTTACCCGATTTTTTAGATTCCATGCACCTTCATCATCGCGATTTAATACCGCGATATCGGTGGGAAATTGAAAATCCAAAATCCTTGCTTTAGCGGAAGTATAGGATTCGAGAGTTTTATGCCGATCCAAATGATTAGGTGTAATATTCGTGATTGCTGCAATGTGGGGGCTGGTTGTCATTAATTCCAATTGAAAGCTGGAAAGTTCTAAAATCACCAGGTCATTTGGCTTAATGAAGTCTATTTGCTCGATGAGAGGAGTTCCAATATTACCTCCGACCCACACATTTTTTGTTCGTGTTGAAGAATTTTTTGCAATCTCACCAAGAAGAGACGTCGTAGTTGTTTTTCCAGCAGAACCGGTGATTCCTATAACTGGACTTTTTACAGCCTGCATGAAAATTTGAGAATCATTGGTCAAAGGAATTTTTCTGCGTTTTGCTTCAAGGATAATTGGTAAATCCAGTGAAACACCACCTGACACACAAACGAGATCTTTATCATCCACAGCATTCAGAGGATGACCTCCAGTGATCCAGGTTACGGGAGTATTTGTGAAGTTTTCAATTTCTGAAATTAATTGTCTTTCAGACCGATTGTCATTTAATGTAACTTTTGCACCTTGCGCAGAAAAATATCGGGCAGCAGCCAGACCTTGTCGAGCTGCTCCAATAATTAAGATATTATGGTTCTGCCAATTCTGTTTCATACGAGTGCCAATGCGATTCCTAGAATCGCTCCTATAAGACTTACTAACCAAAATCGTTGAACAACTTGGGTCTCGCTCCACCCGGAGAGTTCAAAGTGGTGGTGCAAAGGTGACATTTTAAATAACCTTTTTCCTTTGGTCATTTTGAAATAAAAAACCTGGAAGATTACGCTAAAGGTTTCACTAATAGGAATGATCGCGATAACAGGTAGTAACAACCATTGTCCTGTCATCAGCGCAACAACCCCTAAAGTCGCACCCAGTGCTAATGATCCCGTATCTCCCATGAACAATTGTGCAGGGTGAACGTTGAACCAAAGAAACCCGAATAATGCCCCTACAAGTGTAAAACAGAAACGCGCAACGAATATCTGACCTTGCATTAATGCGATACCACCATAAGCAGCAAAAGCAGTGGCAGCAATTAAACCAGCAAGTCCATCTAATCCATCCGTTAAATTAACCGCATTTGAAAAGCCTACTATGGCAACAACAGCCAATGGAATGTAGAAGATTCCAATGCTTATTTCCCCTTTAATCCCGGGCCAATACATTTCAGGAACATCCAGCATGTATTTAAGTGCAAAGGCAATCAATGTTGCGAACAATACTTGCAACAAGAATTTTGTCCGGGCACGCATACCAAGACCTTTTCTTCGCCCTCGAATACCTTCCCAGTCATCAACTGCACCAATTATTGAAAAGATGACCAGCGTACCTAGTGGTAATAATATGGACCTTCCCAGTACGTTCAGACCAAGTAAACTAACGGCGTTCATTAAGACCGTTAATAAAACGACAGGCGCAATGAACATGAGACCCCCAAGTGTAGGTGTCCCCATTTTGGTTGAGTGAGAATCGGGTCCTTCAACACGAATAAATTTGCCAATTTTAAAATGTTTTAAAACTCTAAGCAGCGGTTGACCCCAAATAACTGCCATCATAAAACTAATGCCTGATAGGGCTAAAGCAAGGGGGGTTTCATTCATGAATTGACCTCCAATGCGTTTACGATTTGTTCCATATGTAAACCGTGTGACCCTTTAATCAGTACTACATCTTTCTGGTTCAATGTACCAAGAAGTACCTGGATGGCTTCAGGAACAGTTGGCACGCTGGTGATCGCATTAGAAGAAAGCCCGGCTTGATTAGCCGATTCGGCTATAATTTTTGCTTTTTCTCCAACAGTGATCAATCGGTTGACAACTTGGGCAGCACGAACACCAATCATTTGATGACCTTGCTGTTCATATGGTCCCAATTCCAGCATATCACCTAAAACTGCACACTTGTTTCCTTGTAATTCATCCAAAAGATTGAGTGCAGCCATTACAGAGTCTGGAGAAGCATTGTATGTGTCATCAAGAATCAGTGCGCCGCTTTGACTTGATACAGCTGCAAGACGTAGTTGCGAATGGCCTTGTTGTAATCCATAAATGATTTCTTGCCAGGACAAATCATCGACCAGCCCTACAGCAGCAGCCCGCAGAGCTGTATGAACTGAATGTCGCCCAATCAGAGGTACCCGGATGTGGAGTTGTTCATTTTGAAAATGTAGGCGGAATCGAATTCCTTGTAAACCTAAACCCTCAATTTCGTCTGCCCATAAATGTGCATTTGGATCAAGTCCATAATAAAAAATATTTGCCCGGGTTTTTTCAGCCATTGCGCGTACCCATGGATCATCATAATTAAGAATTGCAGTACCATCAGAAGGTAAAGATTCTACTAACTCTGCTTTACCTTTAGCGATTATTTCCTGTGACCCGGCTCGCTCTGCATGCACAGTTCCGATATTAGTCACAACTCCAATGCTTGGTTTTGCTATGTCACAAAGCAAGCTTATT
>PHBS01000033.1:0-14061 GCA_002841995.1 Chloroflexi bacterium HGW-Chloroflexi-8 | reverse complement strand
TTATTTCTCCCGGGACATAGAATCCCATTTCAAGAATTGCCCGTTGATGGTTCTTCCCGAGGCGAAGAATGGTTAGTGGTAGACCAATTTCGTTATTTAAATTACCGATATTCTTCAGTGTGCAATACTTTTGACTTAATACCTCTGAAATCAATTCTTTTGTTGTAGATTTTCCGACTGAACCAGTAATTCCGATTACTTTTAAATTCAATTTACTGCGCCAAAACTTCGCAATGGTTTGCAGAGCTATTATTGTATTTGGGACCAAAATGCAAAACTGTTCCTCAAATGAGGGAAGAATTGATGGTAACAAGCCTTCTCGTAAATCTATTGTGGGAAATTGTGAGGATAAATCCTGTTCTATTAAGGCAACTTGCGCACCATTTAAAAATGCCTCAGTCACAAAATTGTGTCCGTCAACATTCTCACCTTTTATAGCAATAAATAAACTGGATGGAATAACCTGACGAGAATCAATGGCTGCCTCACTGATAATTTGTGGGGCAACCGGACGAATTTGGGTTAATGCTTCCAGAATATCTGCTATAGTTATCATCTTGACTCTAATTACTTGCTATTTGTTCTCGTTGATTATCGGGAGGAATGTTCATTAATATGACAATGTTCTCCACAATTTCGCTAAAGACTGGCGCGGTGACCAGAGACGCCCAGATACTACTCGTGGGTTTTTCCAACCAAATATACACAATAAATTTCGGATCACTGGATGGTCCCCATCCCACAAACGATGCGTTAGTTAATCCGGTCGTATAACCTTGTGAAGTTGGTATTTCAGCAGTTCCAGTTTTTCCTGAAACACGATAACCTTCTACCAGGGCTGTTGAAGATTCGCCTTCCAGTGAGATTGCAAGCATGTCCGTAATGGTGTGTGCAGTCTCAGGTTTGATAGGCGTTGAAACAATTTTAGGGTTGTAATATCTTATACGACCATCTTGTATGATCGCCTTTTGAATATGAGGTGCCATCATTCTGCCATCATTAGCTAGCGCTGCAATAGACGCAATCATACGAATAGGGGTGACAGCAACACCCTGACCAAATGCCTGAGTTGCAGTCATACTATCTGTCCAGCGTGTTAATAAGGGATCTGATCCAAATGGTGTTGGGTTATTTGGGGAAAGCAAGGGGTAGGATACTTCGTTGTCCAAATCAACGTTTGTTTTACGGTCAAGATTAAATGCTGAAAGATAATTGTAAAAAGTTTCAGTTCCCATTTGTTTGACAAGCCAGACCATACATACATTTAATGAATGTTGCATACATCCAGTCATCGTTTGAACACCCCAGGCTCCATAATCCCAGTTATAAATTGTCAATCCCCCATATTCCTCTACACCAGTATCGACGAATTCGGTGTCTGGTGTGACTGTGCCGGAGTCTAAGGCTGCTGCCATTGTAAAAACCTTAAAGACTGAGCCAGGTTCGTAGGTTTGCATTACTGCGCGATTAAAAGGGGTTTGTACATCATAACCATCGACAGATTCAACTGGATATTGGTCTAAAATGGACCCAGTACTAAGGTTTGGATCAGCTCTTGGAGTGCTTGTCATTGCCAGAATTTCGCCGGTCTCAGGATCATAAACGATTGCAGTTCCGGAAGACGCTCCGTTTTCTTTAATAACTCGATCCATAATTTCTTCTACTCTATTTTGGATCTCACGATCGATGGTTAGAATAATCCCAGCGCCTTCGGGTATTTCCGGGATAGCCATGACATCGTATGGGTTCATTGAAATGCTGGTTTGTGTAGAAGTCGTTGATAGAATGTTGTTATAGAAGCCTTCCACGCCATAAAAACCATCTGAAGAGTAAAAGCCCAGATAGTTTATCCCCATACTGCCTTCCGGGTAGGTCCGTTTTAATCGTCCAGTCCATGACACCGATCTAAGATGACTGTTTTCTTCTTGTGCCATTTCAATTTCTTCTATCATTTCCTTTGGTGCATTTTTAAAGATAGTAGAAAACACGGCAAAATTTGGGCTTTCAGAATTGGGTTCGTACGGAATATTTACACGTTCAGAAACTAATTCACGATCTACACCAGTGGTGCTTGACAGAAAACTAACCAAATCTGCTTTATCATCTTCTTTTACCTGATTCAGGTTGACCCCAATTTCGTAGACCTCAGTATTACCAGCAAGTAAGTTACCCCAGCGGTCATAAATATTTCCACGCACTGGTTCATAAGTTTTTACTTTTACGGATGCTTGATTTCCAACAGTATCGCTGAGAGTTGTAAAAAAAGGATCTGTTTGAATTTGAATTAATCGATAAACAATTGCTATTGCAAACAAAATGAAGATAATTCCGATGAAATAAAACCGCGTTAATTTTTGACTCATTTTATTTCCCCTCGCGATCTAACATAGCAAATGTGCCTTGAAATAACCAATCCCAAACGGATCTTGTATAAATAGGCTTAATAAGGTTTTGGGTAGGATTATTACGTGTTTGAGGAATGATGATTGTTTGGCCTTCTTTTCCAACATAATCAGAAATATATAGATATTTAATATTGTCCCTGGTAGCCTTTATATAACCCAATTCTTTGGCTCTCTCTTGCATTGTTTTGGCGGAAGTTAATTGGGCGATTATTGTTCGGTTGCCGGATATGGTTCTTTCTAACTTTTCACGTTCTGCTTCCAAAATTCTTACCTGAACGCCTGCATGCGCAGATTTTGAAGTAATATTCAAATTTAAAACAACTGCTAAAACCCCCAAAACCACAACCAACAATACAACACTTAGCCACTGTGTCCGAATTCTCGAAGGTTTCTGTCGATATGCTTGGTTTGTATTATTTTTCATTGATTAAATGTCCTGATTTTAAAATTTTTTACAATGGTTGGGGTGCAACAGTTATGCCATTTTGAGTTTTTCGGCAATTCTTAATTTTGCGCTTCGTGCTCTTTGGTTGGTTTCTTTTTCGTTTTCACTTGGTTCTAGAGGTTTTTTTGTTAATTCTTTTATTTGAGCTTTGTGGCCACATGTACAAATTAATTGTTCTGGTGGGCAAATACAGTCTTTTGATTCACGACGAAAAATATTTTTTACAATTCGATCTTCTAAAGAATGGAAGGAGATGATAGCTAGTCTTCCTCCCGGTTTTAATATTTCAATTGCTGTGGGTATTACTTCCTGGACCGACTGTAATTCATGGTTTACTGCAATTCGTAAGGCTTGAAATGTTCTTGTTGCTGGATGAATATGAGATCTGTTGTTCCCATAGGCTTTCTCAACAATTTGAGCAAGTTGTGTTGTTGTCTCGATTGGACGAGCAGCAATAATCAATCTGGCAATTCTTCTGGAAAATCTCTCTTCACCAAATTCCCAAAGAATAGTTGATATTTCTACTTCGGATAGATTGTTAAGTAAATCAGCTGCGGTCGATAGGTTATTATTTCCGAATCGCATATCCAAAGGACTGGTGAACCGGAAAGAAAAACCACGTTCTTTAGAATCTAGTTGCATAGACGATAAGCCTAAATCGAGCGTAATGCCATCTACTGCATCCCATCCAACTTTTTGAATTTGTTTTTTCATGCTGGTATAGGACGCCTGAATGAGTTGAAAACGATTTTGGAAAACGGAAAGGCGCTGGTTTGCTAGTACCAGCGCCTGGGGATCCAGATCAAAACCGAGAAGTTGTCCATTAGGGCTTGAGGCTTCTAATATCCCCCAGGCGTGCCCACCAGCACCAACAGTTCCATCGATATAACAGCCAGATGATTTAGGTGCCAGAGCATTTATGATTTCATGGTAAAGTACTGAGATGTGTGCTGGGACAAGGTCGTTGGTGCTCATAATTGAAGTGACAGGTCGAGGGTTGCATATCGTTGTTCATTGGTCTCGCTATTTAGAATATTTTCTGATCTGGGTGACCATATTTCAGGAGACCAAATTTCAAAATAGCCACCGGCACCAATCACGATGGCTTGACCATCGAGTTGAATCATATTTCGAAGAAAACTTGGGATTAAGATTCGTCCCGCTTTGTCAACTTCCACTTGAATTGCATTGGAAAACATCAGTCGACGTAAGTCACGGGCAACAGGATTTGTTATACTCATTTCATTGACTCTTGTGGAAAGGTTAGAGAACACTTGATTAGTAAGCACCATGAGATTATGATCAAACCCAAGTGTGATGTAAGCACCTTCATTGATCAATTCCCGGAATCGAACTGGGATTGTCATTCTACCTTTATCATCTATCGTGTGCTCGTACGTTCCCAAGAACATCAGTTCTACCTCTCCTATAATGGTAGAACGCCGGATAACCGGCGCTCCACTTTCTCCCACTTTTCTCCACAATTATCCATATTCTAGCGGATTTTGGTTAACAATGCAAGGGGTTTACCCAACCAATATTGCATTTTCTTAATATTGGTCTTATTAGTGGTTTATTATTTCAATTTTTAATGAAAGATATGATTTTCGTGTCGTTCGCCCGATCCTCGCGAACCATTCCACATATAATCAAGTCCAGGTTTTTATGACTAATTGGAGATAAATCAGAAGCCTTGTAATATAATTCAAGTGATTATGGAGACTATTGAGGCAAAAAAAAATAATTTGAACGGCTGTATTCTGATACCGGCTTTTAATGAAGAAAAGCATTTAGGATCGGTTGTTGAGGTTGCCTCTAAATTTCTTCCTGTGATAGTCATTGATGATGGTTCAATCGATCGGACTGTGGAAATTGCTACAAAAGCTGGCGCAATTGTCTTCCAACAAAACCCAAACCAAGGAAAAGGAGCTGCGCTTCAAAGAGGATTTTCTGAAGTTCTGAAAAAGGACTATGACTTTCTAATTACATTAGATGCAGACGGACAACACAATCCACAAGAAATTAAATTATTCCTTGATTCCTTTTTGTGTGAAAAGAAGGATTTAATCATTGGCTATCGTGATTTTTCAAAAATGCCATTAGTTCGAAAATTAGCAAATATATCAGGTGGATGGTTATTTTCCTGGGCGGTAAGAAAGAAAATCATGGACAACCAATCTGGTTATCGTTTGATGTCAAAAGAATTGGTAAATGTAGTTTTGGATAGTAATGAACATGGTTATGAATATGAAGTTGAAATCATTGTTCGATGTATACAATCAGGTCTTAAGCTAGGATGGGTGCCAATCGAGACGATTTATGGCGACGAAGTTAGCCACATACGTCCATTTAAGCATTTCAAAAACTTTTTAACCTTGGTACTTAAAACAAGAAAAAGGATGAATTTATCATAATTGGCATAAATTCTCAACCTGATTCTCTATGATATTAGATCAAAAATAGGCAAATACTAAAAGCTTCTTTAGTATTTTTCAAAAAAAAGTTGAATTAATCAACTGTCAGCGTTTTGCTCAAATTCCTTGGAAAGTCCGGATCAAAACCTCGCGCCAGACACATGTAGTATGAAATAAGTTGCAAAGGAATAACCGATAAAATTGATGAAATTTCATCTGTTGATTTTGTAACTGGAATTAAATAATTTGCATTTGCCCGAAGATTTTCGTTTTCAGGACCAACCGCAATTGCGAATCCACCACGGCAAGTAACCTCATTTATCCCAGAAATTATCAGTGGAATATCATTAAGAGTGGATACAAAAATTACGGGGTATCGATTTGTGACAGCTGCGAGTGGACCATGCTTAAATTCTGTTGAAAGCATTCCTTCGCAATGGGAATAAGTGATTTCTTTTAACTTTAATGCTCCTTCCAGAGCTATAGGAAAACTTAATCCATATCCCAGACAATACAAATCATTCCAATCCTGAACAAAAGGTAATGCCTTCTGCACGATACTTGTTGATTTTTTGATTTCATTTTCCATTAAATCTGGCAATTTATCAAAATCATCTAAACTTTTATCTCCCATTCGATATGCGAGATAAAGGAAAGCAATTAATTGGTTGGTAAAAGTCTTGGTAGCTGGAACACTTATTTCATATCCGCAAGCGAGAGGTAACCAGATTTCAGATTTTTTAGTTAAAGTAGAGCCAACGACATTGACCAAAGAATATATTCTCATACCTCTTTTTTTTGCAATTTCAACCGCGTTTAGGACGTCTTTGGTTTCACCACTTTGACTTACAAAAATGCCGATATCTTCCGAAGAAATGGATTGGTGATATTGAGCCATAAACTGAGTGGCTGCGACTGGAAAAACAGCCCGATTCGCAATCCGGTTAAAAAAAACTGCTCCGCTTACACAAGCGTTGTAAGATGTTCCACAGCCGATAAAATATATATTTTTAGCCTGCTTGAGTGCTCCAATTACGTCATCCAAATCTTCTGATTTTTCATATAAATGGATCAATTCCCTGGCTACTTGAGGTTGTTCATATATTTCCTTGAGCATAAAATGATCAAATCCACCTTTTTGGGCTGCTTCCATCGTTTCAGTTACCAATTCAGGCTCTCTTAATATCCGTTCTCCATCCTCGACTGAGTAAATATTTGCAAATTCTGAACTTAATTCAACGATTTCACCATCATTCATAAATATGATATTACGGGTAAAACTGAAGGCAGATCGGAAGATATACAGGTGAAATTCTCACCAATTCCTGTAACTAACCCCGATCCCTTTTTGAATGCATATAGTTTATCGTCTTTGGCTAATCCGATAACAAAAGCATAATCCCCTTCCAGGTCATGATAGGCTGCGCGAATTGAATCAAGCATATTCTTACCTTGTTTTATGTAACGTTCAACCGCATGGACGCAACTTTCACCATCATTGGTTGATCTGACAACCATTCCTTCTTTAATAAATGCTTCTCTTAAGGAAATATTGTTGACGACATTCCCATTGTGTGCACCAACCATTTTTCCAGTCGAATCCAGGTGTGGTTGAGCATTGATTTGGGATGGCTCACCAAAAGTTGCCCACCTGAGCTGAAGAATACCACGTGAACCAACCATTTCTTCAAAGTGATATTTTTCAGCTACGTAGTCCACTTTCCCGACATCTTTTCGTAAGTCTATTGTTCCATCTTTGTGAATCGCTGCGATTCCAACGGAATCGTACCCACGATATGATAATCTATTCCCTGCTTCTTTTAATAATGGACCGATATTTTGTTGATCTTTTGTAACGATTCCAAAAATACCACACATATCTTATACTCCTGTTTGTTGATAGAAATTATATGTGGTTAAAATAGCAACTTCTATATGTAGAATGTCATCCAACTATCTTTAAATTAATTAGATTCGGAATGGCATTCCTCATATCGGAAACCTGGTTACTTGAAGAATTAAGCAGATTACTATGGTTTTGCTATCACTACCCAACGATCTGAATTATCTGTTTTGAAAAGAATTACAGCTAACGAAGGCTCGGTATCTGTAAGGATCTCAATATTATCTCGATCTACTTGCAATGTTTTTTCGACATAATAATTTAAAATGTCGTTATTGTTCATGAAAACACGAATTTCATCTCCGGTATTCAAAGTCTGAACAACAGCTTCAGCTTGCCGGCTCCAAGGAATGGCTACTACACGTCTTATGGTTGAATTTGGCATCCACTCAGCTGTTTGCGGCGCCCATTTATTATTTTTAATCTCCCCTTGTTGCAAGTAGAAAAACCATCCTCCCGGTAATTGCAAACCTGTTGGATAAATTGAATTAGTTTCAACAGAATCAATAATCTCAGGTGGACTACTTACATTTGATTGACTACTCTGCCAATTAAAAAGAACTAGTGCGATTGCAACAATGACTGCCAGACTAATAATCGAACTCATAACAAGCAATATTTTTTCAGCAGTATTTAACGAAGAAATCCAAATTGCAAATGATTTTAATTTGGATTTTAGCCAACCATCTTTGTTTGTTGGCTGTTCAATTTCAGGTTGCCAGGGTGTCTGTTCAAATTCTTCGATAAAAGACCTTCTAAGTACATCGACTGATTCAACTTTCTCTTCAGACTCAACCCCCTCAAATTCGGATATTGTCGCTAAATTTTCCTCGTTTTGGTCATCATCTATTTGGATTTCCTTGCGTTTTTTCTCATCCGAAAATGCCCCATAGTTGTCTGAGGTTAAAGAATCCCACTCAATTTCGTTTATCGGTGTTTCATAATCATTCCTTTGAGGTTGTTCGATTAATAAATTGGATGAAGGCGGTGGAGCAACTGAATCTTCTGTTGCTTTAATGACGTCCTTCCAGGATTCTTGTGAAAGGCTGAATTCATTGTTGCTAATTTCTTCTAAATCTGTTAATGGTTTTGTAATACCTTCCGGATGATAGTTTTCTGGAAACAATTCCTGCAATTTTGTCATGAAATCATTTTCATTCTCTTGTGTTAAATCCGGTTCAAACGGATTCTTTGCAAATCCGGCATGTTCGATTTCATTTTCAATGTCTGCCACATAGTCTGAGGAGACATCTGCATCTAGAGAAAGATTATTAATTTGTGTTTTTTCTGCGATTTCAGATTCTATAAAATATTGGTCCTCCTCCAGTGATGCGGATATTTTGTTAATGAAATCCTCATTTGTTGAATCAATTAATGAATCATCAATCTCAGGTGGTTTTACATATACAGGGTTATCACTAGATTTATTGTTGGAGGGACTGCGTTCATCTGACAATTTTTTGTAATTCTCTTGATTTGTATTCCTTGTATCAGTTTTTCTTTGTTTTATTTTGGAATTTTCTTTCTCAGTAATAAGTTTGCCGGAACCAGATGACTTATTAAGAAGTTGCTCATCTAAACCTTGAGAATCCATTGACCTCAATTCTGCAAGTTCATCAGCAAAATTATCCTTTTCACGTGGATTAATTTCTAAATCATTATCGGTTTTTATCGCTTGATTGGAGGACTCCACAACGGGATTGCTTGAAATTTCAGAATCTTTATCGTCCTCGAACGACAACATTTTAGTATTGGGATTTGAAAACGGGTCGATTGTGTCAGTTGACTTACCATTTTCGCTCATATTATTTTTAAGAGCTTCATTTTCTTCAAATTCATCTCTTAGTGATTTTAAATCATCACTATTCTCGTCATTAGGTGAGGTTTTCAACCCCTTTTTTCTTTTTGGTTGGGTCATGGCAAAAGTCCTGAGCTTAGGGAAGGGTATTAGGTAATGTGGGTGGTGGAATTCGAACGATAGTGAATAGCTGACCACTATCTGGTATTTTTAATTCGATGGTTTGATACGTTTCTTTAATTGTAATCTTGATATTCGAATTTTTAAATTGGTCTTCATATTCTATGATTGCTTCACCATTGACGATTGGTACGGTTTTAATTACTCCGTTCGCAAAAGTCACTTCAACATTGGCTTTATTGATCAATTCCTCTACATCCATTGCATAATTCATATTTTCATCAATGTATAAATAAACATGAATTTTTCCGCTGGAAAGATATGTTTTTGCGGTAGGGGAGGCAATTGGTGTTGGTGTTGCCTCCAATTCAGCCAGGTTAGCCTGACCGGTCGGTGTCAACTGAAGCGGCGATAAAGTGGGTTGTGGAGCAATATAGAATTGAAAACTAGTCAATTTGTCCCACATCGAATCTACATAAGATTTTCCGCTGAAACATGCTAAGTTATTGGATACGTTTTCCCAATTTGGTTCTTTTCCGAGCGCTATTGTGTTTTTCAGACTTTTTTCAAGACAATCATACCCGGAGTGATAGGAAAGAATTGTGAATTTCCACATATCCGTGATGTTTTGTTTTAACCCGAGATTATCAACAATGTAATTGGTTTGACTGCAATTCGATCTGAGTACTTGGGTACTTATTGAGATACTTTGTTCTGCAATGTCCAAATCAATCATATTTTCACAAGTGGGACAATATGCATTAATAGAGCGTATCAATCCACCTCTTAACATTGCTTGTTCAAATGCATTCATTTTTGCGAACGAAGGGTCACAATCAAATAAAAGAGATGAGCAGATCTGATTTTTTAAATCTTCATCCCACCTTAATGCTGCGTCTGCACCCAATTCATTAATTTGTGAAAAACCAAACTCTTCATATAAATAACGTGCATTTTCAGGCCAAAATTGAGATTCCTGTTCGATGATGCTTTTTATGAGTATTGGGGAGATACCATATTCTTTTCCTGCTGCCCATATTGTTGAATCAAACCTGTTTTGCCATGCGATCATCGCGTTCTTTGACAATTCCAGACCGCATGCATTTGGTGATCCATCGGTATTGAGTCCACCTTGGGGGCAAGAGGACGCATCAACAAATTTATTGAGAATCAATTTCCCAGCCAAATAATGCAAATTGTGTTGTGTATTAAGCATTTCGGGTGATTCTGGGAATACGACCCAATCTGGAGATTCTCCATAAGCTGTGCCTGACCATATTTGGCGGCAAGAATCTGTAAATTCAATCTTTCGATCAATTGTAGTGATCCTGACATTATAAAAATTGTTACTGATGTAAGATCTGGCAGTTGCTGTTATTGTTTGCGATTGATCTCCAAAGCTACTTTCAGCCCAAAATTTTATTCTTGCATCCTGGATCAAAGGGACAATACATTGGTCTGAAAGACATTCAAATGGATCATTATTGATCGTCCCAGCAATTCTTGAAATATGAAACTCGGAATATGGTTCAATGGCTTTAATGACGATGTAAGGCGCAGATACTGGTAAACCAGGTGCATAAATATTTACAATCATGTCTGGAATTTTTACTTTTGTCGTAGTTGTTACTTCCTGAGATGATTCAAAAACCCAATATGTTTCCAAAAAAACTTGATTCAAGTTAATTGGTGTCGAAGTTGGTTGAGGAGTTCCTTCCGGGAACGGGGTAACAGCAGGACCAAGTTTTTCCAGATCAATCACACAAGCAGCTAAGGTTTCATTGTTTGTCGGAAACCCTTCGTGATCGATTTTTACTGTGCAAATCCCCCTGCCATCTCGACTTACTAAGCGCCAGGTAAATTGAATAAATGTTTTTTCAACGATTTTAAATCGTTCTCCTTGAACATTTTCTTGTGCATCAACAGAACCCGGTTTGAAAATAACTGGGGACAGGATCATTATGAGAATTAAAAATAATACCCACCGGAATCTCACAAAATTTTAAGCCCCTTAAAAATAAATATGGCCTGCTGAAAAAAAATATTCCGAGAATTACTATATTATAATCATTTTATTCAGAACTGTTTTATTATCGTGCTTATTGTTTTATAATCTACACATACTTAGACAATTTCTAATAAAAATTCTGTTAATTTCTATTCTTTTTATTGAATAATTCACTTCCAGGTGGTCCTCATGTCAGAATTTTCCCGCTTTGAAATTTATATGTTATTAAATCAAAATAAACCATTATGGTTAAGTTATATTGATTTAAGTGATGTCGATTTGCGAGGTGTAGATCTTCGCGGTGCGACTTTAGTCCATGCAAATTTGCAGAATGTGGATTTGAGAGGAGCCGTGTTATCTGATACTTTTATGGGGGGGTGTAATTTAACTGGAGCTAATTTAGTTGGTGTTGACTTACGCCGCGCTAATCTTCGAGGCGCAATATTAAAAGGAGCGGATCTTAGAGAAGCCAATTTAGCAGAAGCAGATATGGTGGAAGCGGATCTTTCTGATACAAATTTGATCGAAGCGAATTTGGGGGGAGTTGATCTCACGAATGCGAACCTCACCAATGCTGATTTGACCGGGACGAATGTTACAGATTACAGAGTCCTTAAAGCGAAATCATTGTCTGGGACAATTATGCCAGATGGAATGATCCACGATTAAACGATTTTTATCTACATTTAAAACTGTAAAACCACAACAATTCACAATTAATATGAACAAATGACAACTTTTAAATGCCTATTGTCAAATGACTTCAGCACGAAAATTTTCTATAATGGAATTAGACGAATTTATTTTTAACATCATAAAAAAATACTAAAAAGGAATAAGAAAATGAAAAAACATAATTTTAACGCTGGACCTTCCATTTTACCCAGGGAAGCAATTGAAAAATCGGCTGAGGCAATCCTCGATTTCAATGGTATTGGGCTTTCTATTCTTGAAATCTCACATCGCAGCAAGGAATTTGATGCAGTAAATATTGAAGCGATGGCGTTGTTTACAGAACTTCTGAATATCCCTGATGGTTACAAAGTCATTTTTCTCGGTGGTGGAGCCAGCACACAATTTTTCACGGTTCCTTATAACTTATTACAGAAAAAAGCCGCTTACCTTGTAACTGGGTCCTGGGCGAAAAAAGCCTCTAAAGAAGCTAAGTTTTTTGGAGAAGTTCAGATTGTCGCATCTTCTGAAGATAAGAATTTTACTTATGTTCCAAAGAATTTCGTTATTCCAACTGATGCAGATTATTTCCACATCACCACCAATAATACGATTTTTGGCACAGAATTAAAGAAGGATATCGATTCTCCTGTGACATTAGTTGCTGATATGTCTTCGGATATCTTCAGCCGGCCAGTCGATATCGCCAAATATGGTTTGATTTATGGTGGTGCTCAGAAAAATCTGGCACCAGCCGGGTTAACATTCGTGATTGTAAAAGAAGAAATTTTAGGCAAAGTTGATCGGCCAATTCCTACAATGGTAGATTACCGCACCCACATCAAGAATGATTCAATGTTCAATACTCCACCAGTTTTTGCGATTTTCACAGCCTTACAAACCCTAAAGTGGTTAAAAGCTTTAGGTGGTGTAGGGGAGATTCAAAAGAAGAATATTGAAAAAGCAAATTATCTTTATGATGCCATTGACGAAAGCAAGTTATTCGTTGCAACCGTCCCATTGGAAGAAGACCGCTCCTTAATGAACGTGTGTTTTGTAATGAAAGAAGAGTACAAGGAATTGGAAAAGGATTTCCAGACATTCTCTTCGGAACGCGGCATGATTGGGATAAAAGGTCATAGGGATGTTGGCGGTTTCAGAGCATCTTTATACAATGCTCTTCCTTTGGAAAGTGTGAAAGCACTGGTTTCTTGTATGCAAGAATTCGAAGCAAAACATTAAAAAGGGATGGTAACGAATGACAAAAGTATTATTAGCAACTGATAAACCATTTGCAAAACAAGCAGTAACACAAATAAAAGCAATTGCTGATCAGGCAGGTTATGAACTGGCTTTATTGGAAAAATATACAGAAAAGTCAGATTTATTAAAGGCAGTTGCCAGTGCGGATGCGATGATTATCCGAAGCGATGTTGTTGATAAAGAGGTTCTAGATTCTGCCAAGCAATTAAAAATTGTTGTCAGGGCTGGAGCTGGATACGATAATATCGATTTGGAATCAGCTACCGCTCATAAAGTCGTTGCAATGAACACTCCAGGCCAAAATTCTAACGCAGTGGCAGAACTTGCGATTGGAATGATGGTATTTCAAGCCAGGGGCCAATTTAATGGTAAATCCGGCTCCGAGTTATTTGGTAAAAAACTTGGTATTCATGCTTATGGTAATGTTGGAAAACGAGTTGCGATGATTGCAAAAGGTTTTGGCATGGAGATATTTGCCTTCGATCCATATATTCCACGTGAAGTAATCGAAGCGGATGGTGTGAATTGGGTTGGTTCTGTCGAGGAATTGTATTCTGCATCAAATTATATTTCACTACATATACCAGCCACAGCCGAGACCAAAAATTCAATTAACTTTGATCTTCTTTCCCGAATGCAAGCACCAGCAACCTTAGTCAATACCGCCAGAAAAGAAGTTGTCAATGAAGCCGATTTGCTTAAAATCTTTGAAGCCAGACCTGATTTTGTCTATATTTCAGATATTGAGCCAGGTTGCTCTTCAGAAATAAAAGAAAAATTCACTGGCAGATTCTTTTTCACTCCAAAGAAAATGGGTGCCCAAACCGAAGAAGCTAACGTCAATTCAGGATTAGCCGCTATTCACCAAATTGTAGATTTCTTTGAAAAAGGCGATAAACGTTTCCAAGTGAATAAATAAGGATTTTTTTGAATAAGGACCAGCTTTTTATTCAGGGTTGGTCCTTTAATTTTAAACTGGTAAATGGTCCAGTTTTTATAAATAATAATTTGAAAATTTATCTTAATTCCTTCG
>PHBS01000220.1 GCA_002841995.1 Chloroflexi bacterium HGW-Chloroflexi-8 | reverse complement strand
TCAAACCTCGTGAGAAGTTTTTTACAATTGTGAACTTTTCAATCTGGTGATAAAAGGAAGTGGTCAGCAGGGTTAAAAAGGGTGGAATGCTCAATGTAATCAGCGCAATAATGCCCCCTAGCCATCCCAGGGTCAGGTAACCGAGGCTGATCGACCACAAACCGCTGGGTCCAGGGCTGAGTTGACCTACGGCTATGGCACTGATGAAATCGGATTCACTCGCCCAATTCAGCGCTACCAAATCACGATGCAGGTAGGGCAAGTTCGATAACCCGCCAAAAGAAAGCAGTGAAGCCTTAAGGAAAATCCAAAAATACAGCAGGATGTTCAAACGGTTTGATCCTCTTTTGGAGGTCGGATGGGGGAAAGGATTAACACCAGTGTAGTGACCAGGGCAGTTAACAATAGAATCAGTGCGGGTGAAAATTGTGCGCTCGCCATGGCAATCGTAGAAATGATTATGATTATCACGTGGAAGAAAAACCGTATTTTCCCTTCCCGAAATGCCAGCTTAAGCACCGGGGAAGCGAACTGGGTGCTCATCGCTAATGCCAACCCAATGGTTGCAGGAAGAATCCCGCGCATGATGGCTTTAATTTCTGGTAGCCCCTGAATCAGAGAAAAAGCAGCCGTCATCAGGATTGTGACCAAAGAACTGGGGATGAGCAAACCAGACATTGCCATGATTACACCTGGCCAGCGACGAAGGCGGAAGCCAATAAAGATGGTGAGCTTGATCAAATTAATGCCGGGCGTGAGCTGTGCCAGTGCCCAGGCATTCAGGAATTCCTCTTCAGTGATCCATTTGTATTTTTCACAGGCCTGATGAATTAGAAAAAATGTGGCAGACCCACCGCCAAAGGATTGGATACCGATGGAAAGCCAAATGAGAAATATCTTCGAGAGGGGTGATTTGGAAGGCACGAAAATTATTGTACTATGGAATGTAGAAAGGAAAATTATTTGAAGGCAGCTAAAATATTTTTATAAACCGGAATATTTTGGAACATCTGCGTGCGAAAATTATGTTGAGAAGTATGTAATTTAATTATCATTGAATCGAATTGGATCCGTGGAAATTCACGAAACTCAATAAAATAAATGCCTTTGAATGACCCGTATTCTGCCCGATAACAAAAACTCGCGCCTTTCCGGTGAGGAACAACGCGAGTTTTTTTAGGAATTAACTTAGGAACTTATCGATATCTACCACTTCATTGACTTAATTACAATGCGCGTAGGAAATCAAACCATTGTTGAAAGCGTCCAATGTGGCAGCATTTGCAATTGCAGCATTCCGCACCGATCTTGAAAGGGTAGCGGTGGGAGTGTAAGTGTTAAAGAAGGTAACAGCATAAGTCATTTCAGAAACGGGTGGGGTCGCCCCAGTCAAGCCATTTAGAACTGCAGCGATGTAGGCATGCGCCAGGATGTAGTATGCATTTCCACCACTTGGGGTTGTCCACAGGACGTTATAGTAGGACTGACCACTTAAGAAGAAAGTTGTATTCTCACCAAGCAATGCCCAGGTATTATCATAAGGTGCGGGACCGAATGTTGAATGTGTCTTCCAATAACCGGGGGTCAGGGTACATCCGACAAGAGTAGGTGTAGGCGTATTGGTTGGCGTGTTTGTCGGGATCATGGGCGTGTTCGTCGGCGTATTGGTTGGCGTGTTTGTCGGAATCATGGGTGTGTTCGTCGGCGTATTGGTCGGCGTGTTTGTTGGGATCATGGGCGTGTTCGTCGGCGTATTGGTTGGCGTGTTCGTTGGGATCATAGGTGTGTTCGTCGGCGTATTGGTCGGCGTGTTGGTCGGCGTGTTGGTGGGCGTTGGTTCACACAGGACGTTGACCGTGCTGGTAACACTTGAGGAACCCTTCACGCCAGTATCATTGGTCACAAAGGAAGCTGTGTTTTTGACTTCATAAACCCCACAAACATCGTAGGGACCAACCAGAACTGAATAATTGAAAGTTCTTGGTGAAGCATCCGCACAGACAGTTCCCAGATCACCATAAAGACTGTCCGAAACATTCACACAATCATTTGTTACACTTGCAGTTGGTAAAGAAAATGATGAAAAGGTTTCTGTGCCGTGTGGAACTCCCAGATAACCAACGTAATTTGTAATCGTCACTAGTGCAGATACCCGATACGCAATTACGTCCATGACTGGGGAAAAAGATAAATTAAAGAGGATAGGCTCACTGGTAGCACCTGCCAGGATTTGAGCTGGATTGCTGGTTTGGGAAGCTCCAACATTAAAGAACCCAGCGCCGGTATCTGCTTGTGCCTGAAAAACAATCGAAAGATTCTGAGTCGGTTCTGATCCGGTGTTACGAATTTGGATATTTCCACTCACGCCTGCAGACTGGACACCAGAAGTGGCAGTAACGACCACACTATAATTGAGCCACGTGGTTTCATTCAGGTTGAGCACGATTGGGCTGGATGGACCGGTTTTAGCAATATTCCAGTTAAAGGAACCGCTGCGAACAGAATCCGTAGCGAATACTTTGGGATAGATTGTTGTACCAGATCCAACCACCTGTGGGGCGACTGACAAAATTGAATGTCCGGAATCAAGGAGTGGGGCAATTTTGCCATTCACCTTGGATTGACTCACTGCATCTGCCAAAACGACAGAAGGGCTTAAATTTGCTGCAGCGATTGTCAAGACCATTATGAAAGCCATTAGGATACGAAACATATTTTTCATTCTTTTTTCCTTTCCAGGATAGTTGTGTGTGTGCTAACCGGTGAACAATTTCGACCATTAAAATAAAAACGGCCCAAGTAAACAGGCCGGTTTCGCCACTTGCTCCCCGTTTGGTCATCCACATCAAATGGAATCGGCGACCAACTACCAGAACGGATCAAAGCATCCCTAAAAATATTAAGAATAACAAAACAGGTAAAACACACACGTTTATAAAGCTAGTATTAGTTTATAGAGATTGTGTTTCTTTTTCAATAAGTGTATATACTTAATTTTATGAAAAATATCAAATTTGTCCTAATTATTCTTAGCCTGAAATCGTTCAGGTTGAAAATTCAACTATTGATTGATGCGAAATGCTAAAAAACTACAAAGCAAAGTGAATATTTTAATTTAAAACATTTCAACTACCGATTTATGCTCGAGAATATCTCATTTTTAATATTGTATCCATCAATAAACCTTAACGCGGCTCAATCGCTTATTTTTCTTAAAAAGTACACGCGTTGTTCTTTTACAAGAACAACGCGTGTAAAAAATCTGACTTAGAACCGGAATTCTACTGATTTCTGTGATTAATCACAATGTGGAAAGCCCAGTAAACCATTGTTGAAGTTGTCCAGAATACCTGCAGCAGCGATAGCCGCCTGGCGATCTGCACGGGAGAGTCTCTCTGTTGGGGTGTGGAGTTGGAAGAACGCAAGTGCAAATGCCATTTGCGCATCCGGCGCATCTGCTTCTGCAGATTCATTCAGGACAGCAGCGATATAGGCATGTGCCAGAATGTAATAGGCATTCCCACCGCTAGGATTTGTCCATAAGACCTGGTAATAAGATTGTCCACTCTGGAAGAATGGAGTATCTTCGCCTATGTTTGCCCAGATAGGATCATAGGACGCTGGACCATAAGTAGAATGGGTCTTCCAATAGCCTGGTGTGAGTGTACAGGCATCGGGTGGTGGAGGCGGTTCACAAGGCACATTGATGTCCGTCGTGACGATTGAAAATCCACTG
The DNA here is from genome assembly GCA_002841995.1 of Chloroflexi bacterium HGW-Chloroflexi-8. Lineage (GTDB taxonomy): Bacteria > Chloroflexota > Anaerolineae > Anaerolineales > Anaerolineaceae > UBA6170. The sequence goes on along the minus strand of PHBS01000220.1, from coordinate 136 downwards.
GTTTGGGTGTCGTTGGTCACGAATGAGGCTGTGTTTACCTTCTGATAATCTCCACAGACCTGATAAGGTCCGGCAGTTAATGAATAGGTGAAAGTCTTTGGTGATTCATTGGCGCACACCAGTCCGAGAGGTCCAA
>PHBS01000219.1 GCA_002841995.1 Chloroflexi bacterium HGW-Chloroflexi-8 | reverse complement strand
CCCGACCAATTACACGAGCTTTGGTACCCGTCAAAATTGATGGAAGTTCCAAATAATTAGCTCCACCAAATCCTCCACCCTTTTCAACGGGTTGATTGTGCCAGGTGATGCGAAAGAGGTTTCGCGGATGAACATCCCACAAACCTACATTGCGTAATTCGTCTTTGATTTTTCCTGGGATTAAGTCCGGATTCTTCATTTGCGCAAAGGTTGGCAGAATGATATTCTGTTTCTTCATCCGTTCAACAGTGCGATCGAGTGATTCTTTATTTACGGTTAAATCAATTTTCGTCATTCAATCAACTCCAATTTGGATTATTTGTTATCCGGAGCCTCACTGGTAATGTAGAGAGGGCGTCCCTTGGCTTCATCATAAATTCTACCCACATATTCACCGAGAATACCCAGGCAGATCAACTGCACACCACCAAGAAAGAGCACTGCTATCAAGGTGGTTGCCTGCCCAAAAAAGAATTGTGAGCCAATCAAGCGCAAAATAGCTACAACCGGAATGGCCACGATGCTAAGCCCTGCGGATATGAAACCAAAAACCATAGCCATTTGCAGCGGCATATAAGAAAAACTGGTGATGGCCGTGAATGCCAGCTTGATCATTTTCTTGAACGGATATTTTGTGGTTCCGGCAAAACGGGCAGCTCGTTTATAAGAAACACCGATAGTTTTATATCCAATCCAGGCTGACATGCCGCGTAAGAAACGATGCCGCTCACGCATACTGTTCATCACGTCCACGACCTTGCGATCCAGCAAACGGAAGTCGCCCGTATTCATCGGAATCTTTACATCCGTGATGCGATAAATGAGCTTATAAAAAGCTGAAGCTGTAGTCTTCTTAAACCAGGTCTCGCCTTCACGTTCAGACCTTACAGCATAAACCACCTGGTAACCTTCACGCCACTTGGCTATAAGTTCAAGGATCACTTCAGGAGGATCTTGAAGATCAGCATCAATAATGATGGCTGCTTCTCCCCGGCAGTAATCCAGCCCGGCGGTCACGGCAATTTGATGGCCGAAATTGCGGGCAAAGATCACTGGCCGTACACGTTTTTCTTTATTCGCAAGTTCACGGATCATATCGGTGGAGCCGTCTGAAGAGCCGTCATCCACCATCACAAATTCCCATTCCTCACCGGTTGTATCCATCACCTCGCTGACGCGGCGATAGAGTTCATCAAAACACCCTTTTTCATTGTAGATCGGGGCAATGATTGAAATAACAGGTTTCATGTTTGAAGTCCTTTATAGATGCAAAAAACTTTTGAGTGATTTTAGATCTGGTTCTATGATCGGAGGTGCCTCAACGGCCATCATGGCTGCACGAACATCTTTCAATCCGTTGCCTGTATTAACCACAACAACCGGATCGTCTTCAAAAATCATGCCTGTTGAAATCGCTTTTTTAAGACCGACATAAGCAGTAGATCCGGCAGGTTCACAAAAAATACCACAGGCACCAAGCTCACTGATTCCCCTGATGATATCATCATCCTCAACAGTAAGGTAGGCTCCTCCGGTGTCTCTTGAGGCACGGACGGCGCGAACACCGTCCCGCGGCAAATCCACACTGATGGAATCTGCGATTGTTGTAGCTGATACCGGAACTATGGTTTCAGTGTTGGCAAAATAGGCGTTGGCAATAGCCGCCGATTTCTCAGATTGAACGCCAAAAATACGCGGCATCTGTTTTAACCACCCTAAAGCGAATAGCTCTTTAAATCCTTTGTGGAGTCCTGAAATAATATTGCCATCTCCAACCGAGACAAAAATGCACAACGGCTTTGTGTGTTCTTCAAGTTCAAGACAGATTTGTTCCCATATCTCAAATGCGGCTGTCTTCTTGCCTTCAAGCGTAAAAGGGTTATAACCCGTATTGCGGCAATACCAATTAAATTCCCGAGCAGCTTCAATGGTCAGATCAAAAGCCGCATCATAATTGCCGTTTACCAGAATCACTTTTGCACCATAGACCAGCAGTTGGGCAACCTTGGCCTGTGGAGCTGTTTTAGGCGCAAAAATAATTGCTTTTTGACTGACAGCGGCGGCCATGCCCGCCAGCGCTGCGCCGGCATTGCCGGTTGAAGCAGTGACAATAATTTCAGCACCGATTTCTCGTGCCCTGCTTACAACAACCGCAGAGGCGCGATCTTTGAAGGATGCGGTGGGATTTTTTCCCTCATCTTTCAGCCAGAAATGCTGTAAACCCAGTGATTTTTGTAATGTTGGGGGGGAATAAAGAGGGGTCCAACCAACATGGTGGAGAGGTGTTCGCTCTCCTCCTGGATCTGAAATTGGAAGCAACGGCAAATACCGCCATAAAGAAAAATCTGTTCGTGAGGTGATGTCTTCTGGTTGATATTTGTGACTGAGATATTCATAATCAATCACAACATCCAGATTTCCGTTGCAATTTGGACAAGCGTATAAGACTGAGGCTGGTAGGTATTCCTTGTTACAAATCGAACACTTGTAACCGGTATATTGTGCCATACAGTGCCTATTCTTTTTCGAATGGTATGCCCAAGGCTGCAGGCGGAGAGGTTCTCATCGCCCTTAGCACCTTGGCAATCGTCCTTCTTACATTTTCCGGCAAGCCAGCAAGGGTGCGATCCACCCATTCTGCATTGCCAATATTGACGAATAAAAGCGCCAAAATCATCAATGGGAATGGTGCAACCTGGAAGATACGAGAGTTGACATTGGGCAGCAAAGGCTGAAGAACGATTCCAAGATATTGCAGCAAGACAAACAAATAGGCTCCTAAAGCTCCCTTGAGCGGATGCCAGCTTCCAAAGATGGTGATCGCCAGAATAATCCAGCCGATACCGTCAAATCCTGATAATTGTCCGTTCCAGGTTTTGACACTTAAAGAATAAAGTGCGCCGCCAATGCCCACAAGACCGCCGCCAATGGCGGTATAGATATAACGCATGCGGTTGACGTTCACACCGCGAATATAAGCTGCTGATGGACGTTCTCCGATGCCTTGCAAAACCAATCCCTGATGGGTTTTAAATATCCACCAAAAGCACACAAAAATAGCAACGTAACTCAAATAGGTAAGGATGGTTTGTTTAAAAAGAATGGGACCGATAATCGGTATCGAAGACAACAATGGAATCGGAACCTGCGGCAGCAGCATGACGGGTTTGCCAACATAGGGGGCACCCAAGAAATAGGCCAGGCTTTTTGTGGCAATCGCCAGCACATAACCCACTGCCACTTGAGATTGCTTTAACGATATGCTCATGAAGGCAATCAACAACGCCACCAAAGCGCCCACAATGGCAGCAGCGACAAACCCAAGCAAGAAACTGTTGGTGGTTGTGCCGACCACAAACCCCACCATGGCAGTGAGGATGAGACTGCCATTGAGTGACAGATTCATAACCCCGGCGCGTTCAGTGATCGTTTCACCCATCACACCAAAAATCACAGGGGCAGCCCATGCAAAAATGGATCCAATACTTATTACCCAAGAATTATCCACTTTGCACTCCTTTATTCCGCTTATTTAGTACTTTTCTTACCCCATCCATAATCAAAACGAAGATTACTAGAGCACCCTGAATGACTCCTGCAAGATTCGAATCTAGTTTTAAATCAATTCCCAACCCTGCCGCTCCTTTGCTTAAAGCAATAAAAATAAAGGCGATTGGTGCTGTAATCAACGGTTGAATATTGGCAAGCATGCCAACCATTAATCCGATATAACCATATCCACCGGATATGTTATTACGCAGCACATGGTTGAAACCAGTCACCTGCAAAGCACCTGTCAAACCTGCTAAAACACCGCACAACACAAATGCTAAAAGCATGTAGCGATTGGTATGAATGCCTAACAGGAATGAAGATTTATTGTTTTTACCAACCGCTTTTAATTTCAACCCAAAATAAGTGCCTTGCAAAATGACGGTTACCACAATTACACTTACAATCGCAATTC
>PHBS01000218.1 GCA_002841995.1 Chloroflexi bacterium HGW-Chloroflexi-8 | reverse complement strand
CCGCCAGTACCTTCCATGCGCCTTATTACAGATGTATTTAAATATTGTAAGGAATTTGTCCCACATTGGAATACGATCAGTATTTCGGGATATCACATTCGTGAAGCAGGATCAACAGCTGTTCAGGAAATTGCATTTACGTTGGCAGATGCTATTGCTTACGCCCAGGCTGCCATTGATTCAGGATTAGAGGTTGATGAATTCAGTCAGCAACTTTCCTTCTTCTTTGCTTCCCACAATAATTTTCTTGAGGAAATTGCGAAATTTAGGGCTGCACGTCGAATGTGGGCGAAAATTATGCGTGATAGGTTTGGAGCCAAAGATCCAAAATCCTGGATGCTACGTTTTCATACGCAGACAGGTGGCTCAACACTTACAGCACAGCAGCCAGAGAATAATGTCGTTCGGGTAACTTTACAGGCATTAGCGGCGGTAATGGGAGGAACACAATCCTTGCATACGAATAGTATGGATGAAGCGTTATGGCTGCCAACTGAAAAATCAGTGCGCATAGCTTTGCGAACCCAACAGATCATTGGATATGAATCTGGTATTGCTGATTCGATTGATCCACTTGCAGGATCCTATCTTCTTGAACACCTAACAGATGAAATAGAGAATAAAGCCTCTAAATATATCCAACGCATTGATGATATTGGAGGTGCGTTAAAAGCAATTGAACAGGGGTATATGCAATCAGAGATCCAGGAATCTGCCTACCAATTCCAAAAGGAAATTGAAAATAAAGATCATGTGGTTGTCGGTGTCAACGCATTTACTGTTCAAGAACAAGTAGAGCTGGAAAGGCTTAATGTTAATCCATTGATCGAAATAAACCAGATAAAGAACCTTCACGAATTAAGGGAAAATCGAGATTCTGCTAAAGTAAACCAACTTTTAGTGAAATTAGATGTAGTCGCAAAAAGCACTGAGAATCTAATGCCAGTTCTAATTGAATGTGTAGAAAATGACATCACTTTAGGCGAAATTTGTGGTGTATTAAGAAAAGAATGGGGTGAATATCATCCGCAAGCTTGGATATGATGAGGTTTAGATGGCTAAAATAAAAAAAATTAATCATGTTGCAATTGCAGTTTCAGACATTGAAAACGCATTAGTTTTTTGGCGGGATGCCCTTGGGTTAAGCGTAGATCATGTCGAGAATGTTCCAAGTCAAAAATCTGAAGTGGTATTTATTCCTGTCGGGGATTCGGAGATCGAGCTAGTTCACCCGACCAGTCCAGATACGGGTGTCGCAAAATTTATCGAAGACAAAGGTGGTGGAATGCACCATCTTTGTCTTGAAGTGGATGACATTGAAGAGATGCTGACAATTCTTAAATCCAGAGGAGTGCGACTTATTAATGAGACCGCACTAGAATTACCCGGAAGAAAAATGGCGTTTGTTCATCCAAAAAGCACAAATGGCGTACTTGTAGAGCTTTACCAGATCATATAAATAAAAAGGTCCCATCAATTTCGATGGGACCGATGAAATTTCTATAATTTATTAATTTACTGCAGTTGCCGTCATAAAGGCATTTTCTTCTGCATCTGCGATAGCAATCCCATCTTTTTCATTCACTTTTGTTAGTAGAAATCCCCCAAGAGCGAAGAAAATAATCAACGAAATGATACTGAGTCGGCTACCACCCATGAAGCGGCTCACCAAACCAAAGAGCAGTGGTCCTACAGTCCCGGCAATTTTTTCGCTGACACTGAAGAAACTATAGAATTCTGCCGATTTGGATTTTGGCATCATTCTTCCGCAGAGGGATCTACTCAAAGCCTGGCTACCACCCTGTACCATAGCTACTGCAAACCCAAGTAACCAAAAATGAATTTCTTTATACAGGAAATAGCCACCAATTGCGATTAATGTATAGATTGCGAGGCTGAGTAAGATGCCCTTTTTTGTACCAATTTTCTTGGCAAGCCAACCAAATAGAAATGCAAATGGAATCGCAACAAACTGAACCATTAAAAGCGTGCCTATCGTAGTAGTCGATGAAAATCCTAATTCGGTCCCATATATAGAGGCCATGAAAATAATTGTACCAATGCCATTGTTGTATAACCAAAATGCAACAATAAATTTGCTCAGCTCTTTATACTTTCGGATTTCTTTAAATGTGTTTGATAGACGGCTTAAGCTAGCTTTGACTGGGTTAAAATCCTTCTCTGCATCCAAAATTCTTCTTGGTGGCTCTTTTATTGTTTTCCAAAATGGAATAGTAAAGACAAACCACCAAATTGCCACCATTACAAACGATAACCGCGTCATCGTCTCGGTCAGATTATCCGGGGAAAACAATATCATGGCTAGATTTATCGCCAACATAATACCACCACCAGCATAGCCCATTGCATAACCGCGTGATGAAACCTGATCAATTTCATTTTCATGTGCAATATGAGGTAGGAAAGAATCATAAAAAACATTTGCACCTGAAAACCCAATGGATCCAATAATGTAAAAAATAGATGCCATCAACCAATCACCGGTTCTGACAAAATACAATAGAAACGTCCCAAAAACACCGATAATAACAAAAATAGACATAAATCTTTTTTTTGTTCCGGAGAAATCCGCCATTGCTCCCAAAATTGGACCTAATATGGCGACGATCACTAATGCGATTGTGGTCGTAAAAGCCCAATTTGAAGTCGCTTCATTTGCTGGTATACCTTTCGAAGCAACCGAGGAATAATAAACTGGAAGAACAGCGGCCATTATGGTTGTAGCAAATGTTGAATTCGCCCAATCATACATTGTCCAAGCACTTATCGCCTGTTTGTGTTTTTTATTTTCCATTTTAATTTCCTTGAAAATAAGATATGGAATGATTGTTTTGATTATACATTTGTAAAAAATTTGATAGGACAAATTTGGTAGTTGTTTTTCGAAGATTATTCAAACAAAAAAAGATTTAAAAACCAATTGGTATAATACGTAGTTGATATTAAAAAATAAAACATTTGTGCTATAATGAAATTGCTGGAAAAAACTTCAGGATGTTAAAAAATGGATCATATCAGGGTAGTTGGTGCAAGAGAACATAATTTAAAAAATATTACAGTTGAAATTCCTCGAGATAAATTAGTCGTTGTCACTGGTTTATCAGGTTCTGGAAAAAGTTCATTGGCTTTTGACACCATTTTTGCGGAAGGTCAGCGTCGATATGTCGAATCATTGTCCTCATATGCCAGGCAATTCTTGGGTCAAATGGAAAAGCCGGACGTTGATTCTATCGAAGGTTTATCCCCGGCAGTTGCAATTGACCAAAAAGCAACATCCCGAAACCCGCGTTCGACAGTTGGAACGGTAACCGAAATTTATGATTATTTAAGATTATTATTTGCTCGGATAGGAGTTCCTCATTGTCCAATTTGCGGGAGGGAAGTAAATAAACAATCTGCTCAGGAAATTGTTGATGTGGTTAGCGAACTTCCTGAAGGTACAAAGTTGATCGTTCTTTCACCTATCGTGCGTGGTAGGAAAGGGACATATCAAGCTGTTTTTGATGAAATCAGAAAAGCCGGGTTCGCAAGAGTTCGTGTCGACAATGAAATATTTAGTTTGGAAGATGAAATAAATCTGGACAGATACAAGATTCATACAATTGAAGCAGTCGTCGACAGAATTGTGGTTCATAATCCTGAGAATTCTGAAGACCGTTCTGCATTTTTATCGCGTTTAACAGATTCGATTGAGACAGCTTTAAAATTCGGAGAAGGATTTGTCACAGTTCAAAATATCAGTGTTGATCCTGCTAAAGATCTTTATTTTTCTGAACACCTGGCTTGCCCTGAACATGGTTCCACAATGCCGGAAATCGAACCTCGAACTTTTTCATTTAATACACCTCATGGCGCTTGCCCGGATTGTCAGGGATTGGGAACACGTATGGAAATTGATCCGGATTTACTGATTCCCAATAAAAATCTTTCCTTGAATGAAGGTGCAATTACTTCCACTGAGTGGTCTGGTCCAAAAGAACAAGGTGGGTATTATTGGGCAATGTTGAAATCTATGATGGACGCTTTTGGTATGGATCTGGATGCACCAGTAAA